>JAJRVO010000105.1 GCA_024277275.1 Chloroflexota bacterium | reverse complement strand
GCTCAAAGGTTTGACCAGTCTTGCCTTTAGCGCGATTTCCCCAAACTGGCAGTAGTCAGGTTTGTCGGCCCATTTGAGGGCTTTGGGTAACTCTTTACGGGCGTTGACCCAATAGGCCGCAAACAAACGCAGCATTTTGTGCTCGACCTGCTCCAACAATTTTCCAATAGCCTTGACTTCCTGTTTTGGTGGCGCCGTAAAGTTCTCGGCGGCGTAACTTTCATACAAAACCCCCAGCAGTTGAGGGATTTCAAAGCCCTGTCGCAGTTGCTTGTACAGGGTCAAACCCGACATCTGGCGGTAGATGTGCCCGGTTGCCCGGTCGACCAGAACAGGCGGCAATTTTTGACTCACCCCGCGTCGAATAGATTCTTGCACCGATTGCGGGCTGGCCTTAAACACGCCCGTAATCACCTCAGAGGGAGCTTCATTTAGCAGCGACAGATCATAAGCCCGGCCATCCAGCCACTCGCTCACGGCAAGAGCTTGGTCTCTCTGCCAAGCAATCTCAGCCAACTGCCCGGCCTCAATGGCTTGCATTGCCCACCGTTCATAGGCCGTTTCCGGGGCGGCGGGAACCTCCCCCTTCACCAGTCGCGCCTGCCCCTCTACGTGAACAAACTTGATGCTGACCGGCGGTTCCGGCAGACCAATGGCCCAAAAGTAGGTCGCCACCAGATTGCAGCGATAGAAGTAAGTGTCAAACGTGCAGCGCGGTCGCACAGAAACCGGCACGGTCAGAAAGGCCGCTTCCAACGCGCTTTCAATCTGCTCGGGCGACCCGGTAAAGGTGATGGCATCGCGCTCTTGAGTCTGTTTGTCGACTCGTAAGGCCAGCAAAGCCAGCTTTTTCAACTCCGGGGTCGACCAGTTGCCCGCTGCTTTAACATCGCCGGCCAGGGCGGGCGGCAGCTCCAGCAACGCCGGCGGAATATGTCCGCTCTGGAAATCGCCCTGGGCCAGCGCCCCATCAACCGTGGTGATGAACGAAAATTGCCGAAACACCCGAAACGGGTCTGCCTGAAATTGGGCCAGGGCCTCCGGGGCAAAAGCCAGAGCGTGAGCAAAGTAGCGCCCTCCCCGGCCAAATCGATCCGGCATCGGCAAAAAGACAACCTGAGCAACCACCCCTTTGCCGGTAGAGGTCGCAAAAAACAGGCGCTTGACCGGCTCAACTTTAGAGGCAAAGTAAAGCAACCGCCCCTCCATCTCCTCTACCTCGGCTTCGGTCAGGCCGGGGCTGAAAAATAGCGTCTGAAAGCCCCCGCGCCCCTGGGGCGATTGCTCTTTTTCAACATTGCTAAAAATGTGCTGCCAGGCTTGGATGGTTGTCATGTTTGTTTCTCCTGATTGGTAAATATTCAGCGAACCCGCCAAAATGGGTGTTGGGGGTAGGTAATTGGTAATTGGTTATTAGTAATTACTAGTTACCAATTACCAATTACTGGGTCATAGCCTTGACTTGAGCGGGTTTACTGAACTTTTACCCTGATTGTAGGGAGTATGGAGCAGGAAGTAAGGAGTATGTTTATCCCCTACTCCTTACTCCCTACTTCCTACTCCCAAAAATTTGGGATTAATGATAATGTTGAAACCGCCCACTAAAAAACATACCGCGCCTTCTCTTTATCGGCCAAATACCACTCGCCGCGCCGAACCAGCCGCAGGCCAAAGTAGGGTACGCGAGTGTTGATGTCGATGGGTCTGATTTTGTTGACCAGCGGGTCCCACAGATTGGCGTGAAATTCAGGCCGGGGGATGCCCAGCCCAACCAGTTCTTTGCCGTCTCGCACCCACTCCACCAACCCGCCCCTCATCAGCGAGTAGTCCAGCAATGAGCGGACGTGCAGTTGATCTTCAAACTTTTTCAGGATGACTCGCGCCGGCCCCTCGACGGTATCGACCAGCAAGTTGCGCCGGGGAGTCGGCTCCCGGCGCAAAGCGGCCATAATGGCCCGCCACTCTCTAACCGTAGGCAGGTCAAAATCCTCGCCCAGCCAGCGAGCAAAGGCAATGGCCTCTTCCGGCAGGATGCCGGTAGCAAACAGTCGTTCCCGATTCTCTGCCGTGAACGCCTCCGGCGAGACGGCCGGATTTAGAGCCAGCATCTCTTGATAGCGAGTTTCATTCACCAGCGTTGGCGAGGCGACAAAGCCGTGAAACTGTAATTTGGTAATGGGCAGCAAGTGTACCTCCACCGCCGCATCTTCGACAACGACAAGTGGAAATCCGGTTCTATCGGTTGTTACGAGCATAGGCTCTCTCTTTGATTTTGTTTGACATTTTCTCTTTTGACTGGCATAATCTTGATTGACTGACAAAAGCGCTTAGATGTCAAATAAAGGATACCGTTATGATTATTAGTAAAGTTGGGCGACGAGGCCAGATCACCCTTCCCCGCTTGATCCGGCGTTGGTTAAGCATGCAAGAAGGAGACCGGGTGGCCTTTGTGCGCCGGGGCGATGAGGTGGTGCTGCAACCTCTCCCCCACACCTTGCTTGATTTGCGGGGGAGTATCCCCGTGTCCGATCCTCAAGATTTTGACTCCATTCGTGAGCAGGTTCGCCAAACCCGCACCCAAAAGGTTGTTGAAGATGAAGCCTGAGCGCGTTTTTGTCGATACCAACCTGTTTTTGCGCTATTTAACTAATGACGTCCCCGCTCAGGCCGACGCCGTTGAGCGACTGCTGCATCGCGCCGCCGCCGGAGAAGTGATGTTGGTTACCAACACCCTGGTCATTGCCGAAATCGTGTGGACGCTGGAGTCGTTTTACCAGTTAACCAAAGCAAGTGTCCAGGAAAAGATTTTAGCCATCCTCAACACCCCCGGCCTGGAAGTGTCCGACGGCGACCGGGCGCTGCAAGCCATCACTTGGTACACCGACCAAAACGTAGATTTTGCCGACGCCTACAACGCGGCCTGGCTGTTGGACCAGGGCATGAGTGTGGCCTATACCTTTGATCGCAAGCGCTTTTCTCGGCTGGCCGGAGTCACAGTGCGAGTGCCGGAAGCGGATTAACCCGGATTGACTCAATGTGTTGGCAGGTTCGTTCATTTGCCGGTTTGCTCCCGTTCCACTTCCCCAAACGTTCGCTGCAAAATACGCATTGTGTTTTCAGATAGCTTGCAATCCGGCGCGATGAGGCAATGCATCCGCTTGTATCGAGGTTGCCGGAAGGAGTCGGTATCATTGCCGACCTGCACGGCGAAGCGTTCGACGTCTTCGTCGGCGGCTTGTCTTATCTCCACCCAATCAAAGTCAAACGAGACGCGATGAACCAGCCAGTTGATTAGCAACAAACCGTCTTGCTCAGCCCGCACTTTGCCCCACCCCTCATCCAGCACGGCGACGACGCCCTGTGGAAGGTAGAGGTACTCCCGGCTTTGGCCGCAAACCCGACAGCCGTAGTAATCTAAGGGGATGCCCAGACCTACGTTTACCGGACGAGAGCCAAACCGGGTCAGGCAATTGGGGCAGAGGGTGTGCTCCGTTCGCCAGGAAAAGCGGTCGGTTGTTTCCTGGTCTATGCCGGACAGCAGCCAGATGGCTACCTCCCACAAAGGGTTTAACTTGTCCACGGCAATTTCGCGTAAGACTTCTGTCACTTCGCCGCCCATTGCCACCAGCGCTTTTTGGGCGGTAAAGCGTTCAATCCAATTGTGGCTTTGCAGCGCGGCAATAAGCGGGTCGGCATCACTCCATTGCTCTTTTTGTTGCGCCAAACGACGCAGCGGTTCGGCCCAAACTTGCTCCGCTCCGGGATAGCGTTCTATGGCTTGTTGCAGCGCATGTTCCACCCTGGTGGCAGATGGCTGCCCTTGCCACCAAAAGTACAGGGAACGAAACCTTCTGCTGCCCTCGACCCCCATGATACCCCCGGCTAACGCCATAACCCAGGCCAAAATCACCGGAGGCCAGCCGGATAAGTCCCAGGGACCAATGTTGATGCCTGCGCCGGCAAATATCAAACCAATCAGATAACCCAGCAATGCGCCAAGCAACACGCCCAACACGGCTACAATTATTACAAAATCCCGACCAAAGGCCGTATCCTTGACTAGTACAGCTTGGCGGAAGTCTTTCGGTAGTTACAAGCAGCGCGTTGCTTAGTTTATGGAGTGAAAAAGTGCACTTTTTCACTCCATAAACTACCGAAGGATTTACGCCGCCGTGTACTAGTTCAAACAAATAATAAGCGTAATCCTTGTCTTCACAGCGACTCCACTCGCGCCAGATAACGGTTTGCCAATCGGCAAAAGCGCCATCGGCGCTTACCGGCTGCGGGTCAATCTTGGGCAAAGGTTTGGATGAGCGAGAAGGTAACGGTTTAATTTTTCTCCTGCCCGCATTTTCTCGACGCGTTTGTTGAACCTGTTCAGTCCGGTCGACAGCGTTTTCGTTTTCCAACCCCTCTACTTGTCGACTCATTGCCGCGTCGCCTCTCCAAATATGCTTCCCAAAATCCGCAGCGAGTTCTCCGACAGCCCGCATTCCGGCGCAACCACGCAGCGCATTTGCCTGTAGCGAGGCTGACGAAAGGGCGCGGTGTCATTGCCAACCTGCACGGCGAAACGCTCCACGTCTTCATCTGTAGCCCGCACAATTTCCACCGAGTGAAAGTCGAACAACTCCCGCTGAGCCAGCCAATTAATGCGGGTTGTCCCGTTTTGATGAATTGGCTCGACTCCCATCCCGGCGTCAAGCACAACTACTACCTCTCCCTCCCAAAACTCGCGGCTTTGGCGACACATCCGGCAGCCGTAAAAGGCAATTTTTGAATCCTCAAGCGCGGAGACCGAGTGGTCGCAAAAAAAGGCCAGACAGCGCCGGCACAACAATTGGCCGGTGCGATGGGCCAGCCGGGCGGTCGTCTCTTGCTCAATCCCTTGCAGCAGCCGGACGGCTGTTTTACGCAGGGGAGAGGTGATTTTGTTGGCAAGGGCCTGTAACTCATCCACCGCCTCGCCGCCATATGCAACCAGGAGTTGTCTGGCGGTAAATCGCTCCACCCAATCCAGGCTTTGCAGGTGGATAATCAGCTCTCTGATTGTGTCCGGCTCTTTGGCGCGTCGCTCCAGGTTTTGCAGGACCCCGGTCCAAAGCTTCTCGGATTCGGGCAGGCGTTCGCAGACCTGGCGCAAAGCGGCTTCTACCTCAACGTCTTGCGGGCGCTGTCGCCACCAAAACCACAGGGCGCGATATCGGTGTAGATGCCTGGGGTCTGGCTCTCTCATCAGCCCAATTAGCCAGCCCACCAATCTGATACCCAGAGCTAAGGTAGTGACTACGCCTAACCCCACAAAGCCAATGGTATGCTCCAGCCCCGCCGACCGGCCCATCATCCAACCTAGCTGGCTGCCAAACAGCGCCAGCGCCAGCGCCACAATCCACAATCCCATTTCGCTGGGAGCTATACCCTGAGTTAATCCGAACAACCAATTACGCCAGGAGAGTTTCGGTTTAAGCAGCCGGGATAAAGCTCCAAGCACACCGCCCAAAGCGGCGCCGGTTCCGGCCAATAACGACCAGGTCTGCGTCCATGTAAATGAGTCGCCTAAGTTTCCCCATAAGCTTATCAGCAAACCTATCAAGCCACCGTAAAATATCCCCAAAGCCGCGTTGATAAACGTAGCTGTCTGGCCTACCGGCTCATCGGCAATTAAGTTAAAAAGATGCTCGGCGTATTCCTCGTCGCCGGTGTTGCGCCACTCGCGCCAGAGGATGTTGGTACTATGCAAGGGGGCAGGGGAGCGGGGGCGCAGGGGGGCGGGTTGCTCTTGAGTCTCTGCTTCTATTTCAATGTTATTTTGAGGATGACGATGCAGGGGGGCGGGGGAGCGGAGGGGCAGGGGTGAAATTTCTCCTCTAAACGAAGTGACGCTCCCCTGCTCCTCTGCTCCTCTGCTCCCCTGCGTTTCTTCAGGTTCGCTCAACGTGTTTGGCGACTCACTCATACCCCGGCTCGCTCCACCTGTCCAAACATACTTTCTAAAATGCGTACTGTGTTTTTTGATAGTTGACATTCTGCATTGACGTAACAGTGCATCTGCTCGTACTGAGGCCGCCGCAGTGCATCGGTGTCATTACCGACCTGTACGGCGAATCGCTCTACGTCTTCATCTGTGGCCCGGATGATTTCTACCCGGTCAAAATCAAATACAGCCCGGTGCATCAACCAGTTGGCGTACACAACGTCGTCTTGTTTTTTGTATCGCTCCAGCCAGGAAGCATCCAGCACGGCCACAATACCCTCCGGGCAGTCGAGCAATCCGTAACTCCGGCGGCAGTATCGACAACCGTAATAACTCAAGTCAGGCTGCCGCGCCCGGTCGAGCCAATGGGCGTGACAATGCACCAGGCAATCGGGGCATAGCCGCTCATCCGCAACTTTAGCCAGCCGGGCTATGGTTTCTTCGCAAATACTTTCAACAAGCCACCGGGCGGTTTGCTGTGATTGATGGGTATCATCCTGGGCCAGGGTTTGTAAAGCCGCAACCGCTTCACTGCCTCGGTATAACAAAACGTGACGGGCGATAAAGCGTTTCAGCCAGTGGCGATTTTCCAGGTCGGCAATGAGGTTTTGCAGGGGAATGGATTTAGCTTTGGCCTGCTCCAAACGCCGCAGGTGTTTTTGCCACACGTACTTGCCACCCCAGCGCGCCCGGCAAACTTCATATAAAGCGGCCTCCACCTCAGCCGCGTGGGGGCGGGGTTGTCGCCTGACGGTCAATTTGTTGAACCAGTTAAAAGGGCCGCCGGCAACCGCGTGGTACAATCGCCGGGCGTAATCTTTGTCGCCGCAGTGACGCCACTCTCGCCAAAGGATGTTTTTCCAGTTTTTGATACCTAAGCCTCTTGCCATAGATGTTCATAAAAGTTTTTCGACTGCCGTTAGAGAGTTACTGATGCGTAACGAGTAATGCGTAACGCATAACAGATTACGAATTACTCGTTACTCGTTGCGCATTATGGTAGATTTTATTACAGACTGTGGGGCGATTAGTTTCGGACCGCCTCGCTTTCCTACCACGCCCACCAGCGCCGGAGAAGTCGCTCCGGGCCGGAGAAAGATTTTTCCATAATCCACAGAATAGGATCGAGGATACGGCGAGGCACTATCCTGACCGATAGTTTGGCCCCCTGAGGTTCGGTGCCCAGAGCGGAGATGATAGAGAAGTTGACGCTTTTAAAGTTGGCTTCGGCGGCGTTGAGAAACTCGTGGGCCTGAAGTTCCTCCTCGGTGAAGTCGTAGAGTTGGTCAGAGACGTCCTCCATACGCTCGATGTAGCCGTTATGCTGGGCCAGGTCGTCTACGGAGCCTTGCACCAGGTAGGTGTAGAGGCTCTTCCACCGGCCCGTTAAGCGACTTACCAACTGGTCGGCCTTGGTATAAACCACTATCAGATGCTGGTCTTTGGTTTTGGCTCCCAACTCGCCCATACCGACCACGTAGGTGTTGAGCAGCTTTTGCATCCCGGCTCGTGGGTCCTCCAAATCGGGGATGCTGATGAGCAGCAAAGCGGCCTTGGCTCGACGCACAAAACCGGCAAATTGAACCAGTTGGGTGGGTTTTTCAAAACATTCGCCGCCGGTGTCAAAGAAAAGCAGGGTGCAATCCGGCTGCATCGGGATACCCTCGGCCCGGATCATGGTGGGGCGGGGAAAGTTTTTAGGGGTCGAGTCGGGCAAGGCCCCCGCGTCCAGCATGCGGGCGTTGCCGTAAACGGTGTCAAGGCTATCCTCATTAAGGCCCATTGTGAAGAACTCCGGCCAATCGCGGGCCAGGGTCAGTTTTTTGAGGGTGTAAAAGAGGGAGGCAAAGTAAACCGTTTTGCCGTGCTGCCGAAAGCCAACCGCGCTGATAACCACCGGCGGGTATTTGCGATAGTCCTGAGAATACAGAGCCGGGGCTTGCTCGTTGCAGGTGGGGCAAAGATAGATAGAGGCCAGATTACCGGAAGTTTTTTCTTTTTTGAATCTCACGTCGGACAGACAGAATGAGCAGAGCATGGTGATCCTCTTTCTGGTGGTTATCCAGGAAAGCTTTTCCCATCGAAGTTAGGGGGGGCTGATGCGTGATGCGTGAATTTTATCGGGTCACGCATCACATATCACGTATCACTGTCGGGCGCAAACTTTTCTGGCAGGCTATACCTCAAATGTAGCTATAATAACGTAATTGTCAATTTAATGCCGACTATTCTCCCACCATCTGCACAATGATGCGGCGATTACGGCGGCGGTTGTCGAAGTCGAGAAAGGCAATCTCTTGCCAGGTTCCCAATATTAGCCGTCCATCGGTAAAAGGTATGGTCACCGAGGGGCCAAGCAGGGCCGCCCGCACGTGAGAAAAGCCGTTGCCGTCGTGCCAGCGCTCATTGTGCTTGTACTCCCAGGCTTCAGAGGCAACCCGCTCAAAGAACGCTTCAAAATCGGCCAGCATACCGCTCTCGTACTCTACGGTGGTAATGGCGGTGGTGGCGCTGGGGGTAAAGACTGTAGCAATGCCGCTACTTAAGCCGCTGCTGCGCACCGCCCCGGTTACGGCCTCGGTGATGTTGTGGATATCACAAAAGCCTTTGCAAGATATGGTAAATTCGTGGGTGATAACCATAGCGTGTCCTCCATATGATTTGGTATATAATAGCACATTTTTTTAAATTGTGTCCCAATTAGGCTATGGTCTTCGTTTGGGCCACTGCTCGGTCTGGATTGCCAAATCCAGGCCCATAACCACCGGATTTGGCAATCCGGCGGGAGCAGGCTAAGGCTAATGGCCGAAACGAAGACCAATGCCCCCAATTACATCCCCACCGATATCGAACTATTTACCAATGATGCCCATTGATGACGGCTTAAACAAAAAAGGGAGGTCCAAACCTCCCTTTTTGTGTTCTGTAATTATTTGCCTTGTGGTTTAGAGAAGTAAAAAAGTCCACAGATAGACACAGATGGACACAGATAAAACAAAAATCAGAACCCTATCTGTGAAAATCGGTGTTCATCTGTGGACTTTTTCCAACACTTTGCGCCACAAGGTGAATAGTTACGGCTTTTACTGCAACACCGTTATCCATCAAGGTTGCAAGGTAACAAAGTTGCAAATTGCCGAACCTGCTCCCCCGCTCCCCTGCACCTCTGCCCCCCTGCTAATCTCAGCTTCGCAACTTGGCCCCAAATTCTCGTTCCAGGCGCTTGACAATATTGTTCTGTTGCCTGGCAACCACTTTGTCGGTCAAGGTCCGTTCTTCGGACTGGAAGGTGAGATTGAAGGCCAGGCTCTTTTTGCCGGGGTCAATTTGCTCGCCGCAATACACGTCGAACAGGCGGGTGTCGGCCAGTAGCGGCTGCCCGGTTTGGGCAATGAGGTTCTGCACCCGGTCGGCGGGAATACTCTCGTCAACTATCACGGCGATATCTTGCTGCACCGGCGGGAAGCGAGGCACGCCGCGGACCACGTGCCCGTCGGGAATCTGCGCCAAGAGCAGGTCCAGGTCAAAATCGACGGCCAAAACGGGCCAATCGTCGTCGGTTTTAATCTCGTAGGTTGTGGCTACTTTGGGGTGCAATTGGCCCATTACGCCAATAGCGTTGTCGTTAACCTTCAACTCGGCTGCTCGTCCCGGATAGTACGTGGGATGTTGGGTTGCATCAAAGGCTATTTTATCGACATGCAAACCGGCCAGCAACGTCTCAACTACGCCCTTCAGGTCAAAGAAATCAACCGGCGCGGTATCGGCGGCCAGCCAGCCGGACTCCTCGCGGGGGCCGGTCATTACAATCACCAGACGACGCTGTTCGGTGGGCAAGATGGATTCCTCATCTGCCCCCTCTTTTTTGGGGGGTAAATAAATATGCCCAATTTCAAACACTTCTACCCGGTCGTGATGTTTGGTGTTCTCGGCCACAACCTCTAACACGCTGTTAAGTACGCTGTGACGCATAACCGTCCGCTCCGGGGTAGAAGGGTTAGCCAATGTCACGTAAGATGCATTGGCGACATATTCCCGACCCAAAACCCGCGCCTCGGCATCCGGCGTAGTCAGCCGATAGTTAATGACTTCTTGCAATCCGGCCCGCGCCAGCAAATCGCGGGTTAATTCTTCTTGGTCAAGCGAGAGGTTGTTGCGCTGCGGCGGGAGTTCATCGGCCATTTCAGAGACGGGAATACGGTCGTAGCCGTAGATGCGGGCAATTTCCTCAATCAGGTCGGCTCGACCAATGACGGGGTCGGTAGAGATGTCGAGGCGGTGGTCCGGCACGGTCACGCGAAGGGATTTTGGATTTTCTATTTCTTCAACCTGAAATTCCAGAGACTCCAAGATGTTTTTTATTTCATCCAAACTTAGGTCGACTCCCAGCAAGCGGGTGACTTCTGATTGGGGCAGGTCAACGGTGACGATTTCTGCCGGGTTGGGGTAGTAGTCGAAGACGTCTTCGGTGATGGTTCCCCCGGCCAACTCGCACATGAGCCTGGCCCCGCGCAACGCGCCAAACATAGCCAGCGAGGGATGAACCCCCCGGCTAAAGCGATATCCGGCCTCGGAGTGAATGTTTAAAGCCTGACTGGTGCGGCGAATGTTGATGAAGTTCCAGGCCGCCGCTTCCAGCAGAATGTTTTGGCTATCGTCGCTGACTTCGCTCTCAAGGCCGCCCATAATACCGCCGATACTGAGGTTGCTTTTGGGGTCGGTCACCAAAATAGAGAAGTCGGGCAATTTATGTGTTTTCTCGTCAAGGGTAACGGTCTCTTCACCGGGTTGGGCCAGGCGGGTGATGATTTTGACCGGACCCTGCCCCCCCTCAGTCCCCCCCACAGGGAGGGAAGCATTATATTCATCGGCGCGGCGGCGCAATACGTCCCAATCAAAGGCGTGATTGGGCTGGCCCATCTCAAGCATTACGTAGTTGCTGACATCTACAATGTTGCTGATGGGGCGCATTCCGGCCAGTCGCAGGCGGCGCTGCATCCAGTAGGGCGAGGGTTTAATCTCGATGCCTTCGATGAGGACGGCCACAAAGCGCGGGTTGAGTTCTGGATTGGTAGTTTCCAAAATTAGACGGGGGCCTTCCCCCTCCTTTAGGGGGGGGGATTGAGGGGAGGGTAAAGTTGTATCGGGATAGCGAAGTTTTTGGCCGGTCAAGGCGGCGACCTCCCGCGCCACGCCCAAAATAGAGGAGCAGCGGATAATGTTGGGGGTCAGGTCAATGTCGAGTACGATGTCGCCCCACAAGTCAACCAGGGGCGTGCCGGGAGCGGCCTCTTCGCTGCGGGTCAGGATGATGCCTTCGTGGTCGTCGCTTAGGCCCAACTCTTTTTCAGAGCAGAGCATATGCTTGTTCATAATGCCCCGCACCTTGCGGGCCTTCAGCTTCATTTTTTTGCCGGGTTCTTTGGCGTGACCATCGTAAACGGTGGCCCCTTCCATAACAAAGGGGGATTTGAGACCCAGGCGGCTGATGTCGCCCTGGCCGATAAATTCAAACAGGTTGGGCGCGCCGGTGACAACGGTTTCCGGTTCTGCCGCGCCGATATCCACCGTGGCTAATACCAGGCGGTCAGCATTAGGGTGTTGTTCTACTTTGAGCAGATGGCCCAACACCAGTTTTTCTCGATCCCATTCAAGGTCGGCGCCCTGTACGCCAACGTATTGAATGGAAGCAACTTCCAGCCCGGCCAGCGTCAGTCGCTCGGCCAGGTCTTCAATGGGGAGGGTGATGTCAACAAATTCTTTTAGCCAGCTAGTCGGTACTTTCATGGTTGTCTCCTAAAACCAATACCTTTCAAATAATGTAGTTTAGCTCCTTGTGGGCGGGCACAAGGCCCTATGCTACCGTCTTATTTGAAAGGTATTGCTCCTAAAACTGCTCTAAAAACCGTAAATCGTTGCCCCAGAAGTAGCGGATGTCCTCGATGCCGTGACGGAGCATGGTGATGCGTTCCGGCCCCATGCCAAAGGCGAAGCCGCTGAACTTGTCGGGGTCGTAGCCGCCGTTGCGCAGAACGGTGGGGTGGACCATGCCGCAGCCCAGGATTTCCAGCCAGCCGGCGTACTTGCAAATGCGACAGCCTTTGCCGTCGCACAAAAAACACTCCACATCCATCTCCGCCGAAGGCTCGGTGAAAGGGAAGTGACTGGCCCGGAAGCGAACGGGGCGACCTTCGCCATAGAGTCGATTGGTGAAATTGATGAGCGTGCCTTTTAGATCGCTAAAGCGGATACCCGGCCCTACGGCCAGTCCTTCGACCTGGTAGAATTGAATTTCGGAGCGGGCGGTAATCTGCTCGTGGCGGTAGCACATGCCGGGCAGAATGACCCGGATGGGTTCGGGGCAGTAGTCGCGCATGACCCGAATTTGGCCGGGAGAGGTGTGGGTTCTCAGCAGGACATC
>JAJRVO010000104.1 GCA_024277275.1 Chloroflexota bacterium | reverse complement strand
TTCCAATGCGAATCGGTTTCCCAAAAGAGTGTTCCGCCGTTTTGCCGAATACGTTCAACAAAGTGGGGGTGGAGGTCCAGCACGGGGATTTCCCCGGCTGCCATTAACTCGGTAAAAGTCCGGTTGGGCAAGGTCGCGTTGATACCCTGCCAATCCGGCGGCAATTGTTGATAAAAATTGGGGTCTACGTCGGCGTATATCGCTTGTTTGGAGGCTACAATTGCCAGGGCTGTGTTTGCCCCTTTCTGGCCGACCTCGTTTGCCAATTGGGCGTAAATGTGGCCTGTGAGTTGGTAGGCATAAGTTAGCGCTTCATCCGTTTTGTATCTATCAAACCAGGGGGCAAAAGGGTGAGAATATTCAATCCGGTGGCTGTTTTGCATGAGCAGCGGCTCTAAATGTTGGTACAAGCGTGAATTGAAATAAAGGTAGTTAAGGCCGCCGGTCAACATTTTTTTGCTCGACGAACAGCTTTTCCATACCGGCGGGATACCGGGGGCCGAGAACCAAACCCCAGGGTCAAATTGCCCATCGCAGATGGCAAAGTAAGGGGCGTAGCAGTTGATGCCGGCCTGCGTCAGGCGGTAGTCGGGCAAAATATCCAGCAGGTCATTGGCCGGAACCCAAAGAGCCAATACCAAATCCGGGTTGTACATTTGCCCTTCTGAACGAAAATACATAAGTTCTTGAGCGGGTCCCCAGGCGGCGATACCGGCGCTGATTACCTCAAATTTTGTGTCGGGCGGGGCTGACGAATTTAGAATATCCTCCAAAATCTGGTGACTGGTTTGTTTTTCATCGACTTCTGTTGCTTCAATAAATGAGTCGCCCAGTATTAAAATTCTAAAAACATCTTCTTCTTTTGCGAGGGTATGCTCATTGTCGTGCATTCCTTGCGAATTGCGGGCTACCTGATGTTGGTATCCCTCCGTATTGCCGGAGACAACAAGATTGGCCGCGCCTCGCCAGCCTACCAGACGATTGCACTGATATACTTCAATCTGGCCTCGTTCAAAGGGGTAGCCAAGTATCCTGGCTCCAGCTTCTGCCACAATCAAGGCTGCTAACACGCCTGCCACAGCCAGGACATAATTGCCCCACATTTTCATTTCAAAATAACCTCAATAGAGTTTATAGAGTTCTGAGTTAGGTGAGTTTATAGAGTTTTTGCCACCAGCAAGCACCTCCAAATCAGGTGATTTTATAGTTAACGGAATATTACTTACAGTCTGGTTCAACTCACCAAACTCTACAAACTCATACAACACTATAAACTCTAATTGATCAGAATTGTATTTCTGCAATTGGATCCCAATCCAGGGCCGACACGTCCAGCGCCTCTTCTAAATCTTCATCCAACGTCTCAAGCGAACCGGCTTGATGACCTCGATCACACAAGGAGCGATAGACACAATATTTGCAGGGTTTGCTATCTTCAACCAGTGGAAAGTCATTTTGTCCGGCGGAATGTTTGATCCGTTCAATCAGCTCGCTCAGAAATTGCTCGTCGCGCTGCCGGAGTTTTGTGCTGTGCTCAAACACCTCCGGCTCATCGGGAAATTGGGGATACCAATAGACCATCTTGATCGTCGCCGGGTCGATGGACCGGCCCCGGTTAAAGGCAGTTCCGGCGGCGGCCAACACGAAGGGATAAACGCGCGTTTGCATGCGTCGTTCCAGCGCTGCGCGGGGCGGTTTTCGGCGGGATGTTTTCCAATCGATGATGAGAAACGAACCATCAGCGCCAACGGCCAGCGTGTCAAAACGAGCAAAGAGACGATAATTACGCAAAGGCGTAGAGAGGGGTAGTTCCGGGTAAATCTGGGCGTCAGACAGGTCGGCGGGCCGGTGAGTCAGGTAGTTATGCCACCAGTTTTGCAAATCGGCGTCGGCGCTTTCCAGCGTGGCAGTCAGCGTGTCGACATCTACCCCAACCAGATGTTGGTGAACCAGCCGGTGAAAATCCGCGCCCAGTCGGGCCAGGAGTTCCGCCTCTTGCACCGGCTCAGACTCGATAGCCGGCCAGCGTAGCTTATCCAGGTAGCGCAGCTTAAAACGGCGAGGGCAGGTTTCAAAATCCTGCAAACTCGATTGGCTGAATTGAAATTCTCTTGGCAAAGACATTGTGCCTCCGTCATCCTTCATCGTTCATCCTTCATCAATTCATTGCCGGCATTCTCCTCCCACCACGTTTGCAAAGCCACAAAGGGCACAGCGGGCTGGTTGTCCGGC
Source organism: Chloroflexota bacterium (assembly GCA_024277275.1). Lineage (GTDB taxonomy): Bacteria > Chloroflexota > Anaerolineae > 4572-78 > J111 > JAJRVO01. The sequence continues at coordinate 689 of JAJRVO010000104.1, read as the reverse complement.
CTGCCCAGCATTTGCTGGCCCAGATTCCAGGTAACGACCAACTCCTGTTTAGCACGCGTCAGGCCGACAAAGAGGAGTCGCACCCGCTCTTTGACCAAATCGATGCGAGCCTCTTCGGTGGCAACACTCTCGATGTAGCCCTCCTGGTTGGTTAGGCTCTCAAGCTGGGCCAGGGCCTCAGCTTCAAGGTTGAGCGAGTCGCGCACAAACCACTTCTCAGAGAAGTAGGTGTCCTGCGGCTGGCCGGAGGGAAAGCTGTAGTTGTTGAGGCCCATCAGGTAGACCCGGTCCCACTCCAACCCTTTGGCCCGGTGCATGGTAGAGACGGTGACTTTGCCCTTGGGCGGCTCAAAGCCCAACGAGTCCTCATCAAAGCCCAAAAAGCGACGCTGGTTGCGGGCAACCAGGGCTAACTCTTCGACAAATTCGGGCAAGCGGTAGTCGGGGTGGTCGGCGGCGGCACGGCGCAGGACCACGGCAAATTTGTGGGCCAGGGCCAGGTCGGCGGGGCTGTCGAACAAATCTTGGGCCAGCAGCAAAATCAACTGGTCGATGGGGAAAATAGCCGCCTCCTGCCAGCGTCGAACCAGCGTTTTGAAATCACGCAGGTATGACTCAATTTGTGTTAGCGGATTGGTAATTGGTAATTGGTAATTAGTAATTGGCACTTCGTCGCCAGTCGTCCGTCC
>JAJRVO010000103.1 GCA_024277275.1 Chloroflexota bacterium | reverse complement strand
CAACTCTATCTGGCTGTTTTTGAAAAGCTCTATCGTTTCACCCCCTTCTCTGACGACGCTCAGTCCGCTATTCGGGGCAAGTGTCCCCTTCAATTAGCCGGTTATGATATCAGCCAGATACCGATGGCTTCTCTTTGCCAGAGCCTCAGCCTTGACTGGCCTTTGCAGTTGGTTGAGGAGGTTGTCCCATAATCCTTACGGTTCCACGCATCACGTTTCACGTAGCTTCAATTCATGATATACTCTGTGCTTTATCAAATTTGGAAAACAGGAGCATAACATTTCAATGAAAGAAACAACCAAAATTCTACACAAAGGCGATACGCCGGAACAGTATCACGGTGCGGTTAACCCGCCCGTGGTACACGCCTCTTTATTTGGGTTTAAAACCTATGAGGAGTTTCGCCAAGCTTATGCGGCCATAGATCAGCGACCCTTGTACAGCCGCCATTTTAACCCAACAGTCAACTTGTTAGAGCAAAAAATTGCCGATTTGGAACATACCGAAGCGGGGATTGCTTTTTCATCCGGTATGGGCGCAATTACGGCTCCGCTGATTGCTCTCTTGAGCCAGGGCGACCATTTGCTGGTGATAGATTCCGTCTACGGCCCAACTCGTCAATTTTGCAACGCCACCCTGACCCGGATGGGCATTGAGGTTGAATATTTCCCGGCAGCCGAGTCGACAAACTTGACCGGACGCTTACGAGACAATACCCGCATGATTTATCTGGAATCGCCGGGCAGCTTAACCTTTGACCTGCAAGATTTGCGGGCCGTGGCTGAAACGGCCCGTCCACGCAGTATTTACACCGTTACTGATAACTCCTGGGCCACGCCCCTGTACCAAAAACCAATCGATTTGGGCATCGATATTGTCGTTCACTCCGGCACCAAATACATCGCCGGTCACTCCGATTTAACGTTGGGCTTGCTGGCTTGCTCCGCTGAACTGTTCGACAAAATCAAGCCGACAGCCGCCTTGCTGGGAGCCAATTTAGCCCCCGACGACGCTTACCTGGCCTTGCGCGGTTTACGCACCCTCCCCCTGCGAATGGCCCAGCACCAGCAGTCGGCCTTAACCATCGCTCGCTGGCTGCAAGGCCGGCCCGAGGTCCGCGAGGTGCTGCACCCCGGCCTGCCCGACTTTCCCGGCCACGAGTTGGCCCAACGCCAGCAAACCGGCCACAGCAGTCTCTTTGCCTTTCGATTGCAGCCCGGCAGCAAAAAAGCGCGTTATGCCTTTGTCGACACGCTGGAGCTCTTTTTAATTGGCGTTAGTTGGGGCGGCTACGAGAGTCTGATTCTACCGATGGAGGGCGCTTTCAAAAACGAACCGGCCTGGCGCACCCGCCGTAACCTGGATAACGACACCTTTCGCACCTCCATTGGCCTGGAAGACCCGGAAGACCTCATCGCCGATTTAGAGAGAGGGTTAGCCGCTTGGCGTGCAGAGATGGATTAATCTTGAACGCTGACACCCAACCTGCTATTTACTCCGGCACAGACAGATGCCGCAAGCGCACAGCGGCCAGCCTCGCAGGGATAATCCGTACCCCCAACCCCGGTCCGGCAGGAACGGACAAAGTGGAGTCGTCGTTGAGGGTGAAGTTGGGTTCGGCGATGTCTTCGTGGTAATAGCGGGCCGAGGCGGAGATATCACCGGGCAGGGTGAAGTTGGGCAACGTAGCCAGGGCCACGTTAGCCGCCCGACCGACGTTGGTTTCCAACATACCGCCACACCAAACCGGCACGCCTCGTTCAGCGCACATATCGTGAATTTGGCGCATGGCCGTCAACCCGCCCACACGCCCCACTTTTATATTGATGATTTGGCAAGCGTTGATGTCCAGCGCCCAGCGAGCGTGCTCCGGCGAGTGGATGCTCTCGTCGAGACAGACGGGAGTTTGGAGTTGGGCCTGCAATTTAGCATGGTCAACAATATCCTCGTGATGAAGCGGCTGTTCGATGAGCAGCAGGTCGAATTGATCCAACTCCTGAAAAATGGGGGTGTGGTCTAACGTGTAGGCAGAGTTGGCGTCAACTTGCAGCAGTAAATCCGGCCACCGTTCTCGCACGGCCCGCACCACGTCAACATCCCAACCGGGTTTGATTTTGAGCTTAACCCGGCTATACCCTTCGGCTACGTGGCGTTCTACTTTCTCAAGCAGCAGGTCGAGTTCCGGTTCAATGCCTATGCTGACGCCGACCGGCGACCGGTCGCGTCGACCGCCGAGCATTTGGGTTAGAGAGATGCCTTGAGCCTGGGCCAGCAGGTCCCAAATGGCATTCTCCAATCCGGCCCGAGCCATTGGATGTCCCCGCACCCGCCCAAAGCGAGTCACGACTTCTGCCGGTGAGTCTACAGTCCTGCTCAATATCTCCGGGATGAGAAAGTCGCGTAAAATATGCCAGGCTGTGTCAATGGTTTCACTGGAGTACCACGGCCCGGAGTCGGCCACACACTCCCCCCAGCCGGTCAACCCTTCGGCGCGGACGGCAACCAGGATACAGGGGCGTGTATAGTCGCGCCCAAAACTGGTTTCAAAGGGATGAACCAGCGGCATATCGAGATGGTGTAATTCGATGAGTTCGATTTTCATTTTAGGAAGACCTCTTTTCAAGATAAAGGATGAATGATGAATGATGAATTTATGCCCCATCATCATTTAGAGATGCCTGTCTGCAATTCTTGTTCCATTTATAGTATAGAAGCTTTGTTTGTTTTTGACCAGTAAATCGGTTGCGGTGCAGCCTTTGGCAAAAGCGACCTCGAATAGTGTGCCGGTGTGCTCTCGCCAGACCTGGGCCGGCCCAATATCAGCAGTTTTGAGGGTTTGGAAATTAGCCGGTATCTGGATGAGCAGCCGGTTTCCTTGCAGAGGCAAAGTTATACCGCATGGAGATTCTTCGGCCTATGGCCTCAGAATGACATGACAAGCTGAGGTGTTACCATTGCTCCCTATTTGACAAAAATATAATTCCAAATAAAATCCCGTATAATGGAACTGTTCCGTATAATGGGATACTATGGAAAACATTCGAGTTATTGAACGCGCATTTGACATTCTCAAAGTTATAGCGGCTGAGACAACCGGAGTAGGTCTAACCGAGATTGCTAATCAGGTGGACCTGCCTAAAAGCACTGTGGCGCGGATTCTTTCATCGCTGGAGAAGAACGTAGAAGCGGTAGAACGTACACCCGACGACAAGGGCTACCGAATTGGGCCTGGCATTCTTGCACTGACCGCGCGCGTACCCTATCCCCAGCTTTTAAACGCCGTTGCGCAACCCCATTTGCTGGAACTGGTCGACGCTACCGGAGAAGCCGCCGCTTTGTGCCTGCCGGATGGCGACCAGGTGTACGTCAATGAACAAATTCAGGGTCAGCATCAGATACAGGTGCGAGATTGGACGGGTGAACGGCTGCCAGCGCATGTCAACTCTGCCGGTAAAATCTTCCTGGCCTATTGGCCTGCAAAGACACTGGAGCGTTACCTGGCCCGGCCACTTGAACGGTTTACAGCAAACACAGTCACACTGCCCGATCAGTTGCGCCGGCAACTGGCCGAGATTCGAGAACACGACTATACCTGGGTATTCGATGAGTACGAAGAGGGACTCGGCGGTGTGGCAGCTCCAATTCGGGATAAAACCGAAAAAGTGATTGCCGCCGTTAATTTGTACGGTCCAACCTTTCGTTTTCCGCCCAAAGGTAAAAAGGACCAAATTTCGCAACTGGTCATCAACACAAGTATCAAGATTACCAAACAAATCGGGGGTGCGGTTTCACCAGAGCATTAATTGGGAGGTTACCTAATGCACAAAATTAAAACGGTTGGTATCGTTGGGACCGGCGTCATTGGTTCCGGATGGGCTGCGCGTTGTCTGGCTCACGGGCTGGATGTAATTGCCACGGATCCCAACCCCGGAGCAGAAGAACGGTTGCGGGTCAAAGTGGGTAATGCCTGGCCCGCTTTGCAAACGCTAGGGCTGATGCCAAACGCCAACCCCAACCGGCTGCGTTTTACTACCGACCTGGAAGAGGTGTGCCAAACCTCCCACTTTATTCAGGAAAATGTCCCGGAACAGGAAGACCTTAAACGCAATTTACACCGGGAGATGGACGCGCTAACACCGCCGGAGGTGATGATTGCTTCCAGTTCCTCCGGCTTGCTGCCTACCCGCATCCAGGCAGATTGTCGCTACCCTGTCCGGGTTGTCATCGGCCATCCCTTTAACCCCGTCTATCTGCTGCCGCTGGTCGAGGTTGTGGGGGGCGAAAAAACGCTCAAATCCTCTATTGAAAAAGCCATTTCCTTCTACCGGGGAATCGGTATGTATCCCCTCCATGTGCGTAATGAAATTGAAGGCTATATTTCTGACCGTCTGCAAGAGGCGCTCTGGCGCGAAGCGCTGCACCTGGTTAACGATGGAATTGCCACCACCGCCGAGATTGACGACGCGGTAGTCTACGGACCGGGCCTGCGCTGGGCAATTATGGGGACCTGTCTTACTTTCCATCTGGCAGGCGGCGATGACGGGATACGCCATATGTTGGAGCAGTTCGGCCCGGCGCTCAAGCTCCCCTGGACCAAATTGGAAGCGCCGGAGCTAACCGACAGCCTGATTGAGCGCATGGTGACCGGAACCCAACAACAAGCTGCCGGCCAAAGCGTCACAGAGTTAGAACGGTTACGCGATGACTGACTGATCGGCATTATGCGCATTTTGCGCCGGCACAACTATGCCTCCGGCCAAACCATCGCCGCGCTTGAGGCCAAGCGCTACACCAGCTACCGGCACACCCGCTGGACCCCCGACTCCAGGATTGACAAGCCGCTCAAACTATATACCTGCGCCGTGGACCCTAACTGGATTGACTACAACGGGCATATGACCGTGTCGAGTTATCTGAACGCTTTTGGCTACGCCTCCGACGCGCTGTTCCGTTGTATCGGTATCGACGAAGATTACCGCGCTGTAGGCCATTCGTTCTACACGGTAGAAACCCATATCAACTACTACCGGGAGGCAAGCGGCGGCGAGCCTTTGCATTTTACCACCCAACTGCTGGGGCTGGATGAAAAGCGGCTCCATTTCTTCCACACAATGCATCACGGCCTTACGGGCAAACTACTATGCACCACCGAGCAGATGTTGGTGTATGTCGACGTCAAAGCGGCATCCGCCTGTCGACCCGGCAACGCGCGTTGTGGCCTGTTACCTGGAAACTGTCCGCGATCCGGACGGTTTCATCGCCGCGCTTGAGTTGGCCGCAGAGCGGCAGATTCCGGTGGTAGCGCTCAAGGTTGGCTTGAGTGAACGTGGACAAGCAATGACTCAGGCTCACACCGGCGCTTTGGCCGGCGGGGCAGAAGCTTACGCCGCCCTCTTCCGGCGCTATGGCGTTAGCCAGGTCCGCTCTTTGGATGAGTTGATGGACACGGCGGAGCTTTTTAGCCGGGTGCAGCGTGTACCGGGTCGACAGATGGCCGCCTTGATGGAGTCTGGCGGTGAGCGCAGTTTACTGGTCGACCTGGCTGAAGAGGTTGGCCTATCTTTTGCGACCCTCAGCCCCGAAACCAAAAATCGACTCTCAACCGTACTTGAACCGGGCGTAACCCCCGATAACCCGCTCGATGCCTTTGGCACGGGTTACGATGTGGTGGGGACCTACCGGGAATCTTTGCTGGCTCTACACGACGAACCTAACACCGATCTGCTTTTGCTGGCGATGGATTTGGTCCCCGACTCCAGTTTGTCGCCGGAATACATTGAGGCTGTGCTGAGTGTGCTGGATCAATTGAGCAAACCGTTCATCGGCCTGGTCAACCTGACTGCCGGGGCGGGT
>JAJRVO010000102.1 GCA_024277275.1 Chloroflexota bacterium | reverse complement strand
GTATATCAAAAATCTCGGCCAACTTCTTGCGTTGAGTTGCGGACACAGTTCTATCTTTACTTTGCTCTCGTAAATAACTTTTTAGCTCTTTGTTTGACATAACGGGAATCACCGGTTCGGTTACGGAAAGTTGCAGCTCTTTGCTGGTAAAGAGGATTAACGGTTTTATTTCCGGGATTTCTTCGCCGGCCAGTTCTTTGCTTAGGAATTTATGAAGTTTCTTCATTCGGTTTTCTGCTTCGATGACCGGCGCGCCCAAACCCTCATCTGCCAAAAGCCGTAAGACGCGCTTCCACGTAAATTTTCGGGAGAAACGATTTCCATTGACCGTAATCTGGCCGTCGTGATTTTTAACAACAAAGGCGTACAGGCCATCGGGGGCAATAAGCACATGGGGGATTGGACTGGTGTAATTAAAAAGCAAGTAGTCGTTGCTGAATTTTTTCATAAGCTGTTCCAAAACCTGGTCGGCCCGAGGTTCACGGACCCAATTATTAGCCAGATTGCTGCTGATAACAGCCGAAACAAAGCCTATGCCCAGCAAAATAACCGTAAGCTGAAGATATTGCGGTTGGCTCATGCTAATAAAGTTAGAGATTAAGCCGCCAATTAAAAACAGCATAGTCACCGGCGCTATGCGTCTGGCCCACTTGACGCGTTTTTCTACCAAGGGCATGTTGGTAACAATTTTCATAAGAAATTTCTATCCTTTAATTTTTATACTTTCCCAAAACCAAACTCGAATTTTGCCCCCCCAGCCCAAAAGAGTTGGAAAGGGCTATGTTGACCTGCTGTTGGCGGGCTTGATTAGGAACATAATCCAGGTCACATTTGGGATCGGGTGTTTGGTAGTTGATGGTTGGATGAATGTAGCCGGTTTCAATTGATTTTACGCAGGCCAGGGCCTCTATTGCGCCGGCCCCGGCAAAAGAGTGTCCGATCATACTTTTAGTAGAACTGATAGGAATCTGGTAGGCTCGCCGGCCAAAGAGCGTCTTTATAGCCAGGGTTTCGGTAGCATCGCCCAAAGGGGTGCTGGGACCGTGAGCGTTGATATAATCGACCTCGTCCAGCCCCACCCCGGCATCTTCTAAGGCCCACGTCATCGCCCGGATTGCGCCTCTTCCTTTGGGGTCGGGCATGGCAATGTGATAAGTATCAGACGAGTGGGCGCTGCCCAGAATTTCGGCGTAAATGCGCGCGCCCCGTTCTAAAGCATGGTCTAATCGTTCCAGTACAAAGAAGGCGGCCCCCTCGCCAAGCACAAAACCGTCACGATTGGCGTCAAAGGCCGTGAGGCCAGGCTGGGCGCGTCATTCCGAGTCGACAAAGCGCGTAGGGCTATAAAGCCTACTAAAGTTGTCTCGTTGATGTTGGCTTCGGTTCCGCCGGCAATCATAATATCGCAACGCCCCCGTTTAATAACTTCGGCGGCTTCGGCCAGGGCTACTGTGCCGGCTGAACAGGCTGTTGAGATGGTGTTAGTGTACCCCTGAGCATTGAGCTTAACGCAAACGTGAAACGTTGAGAGATTGGGCGATGACATTGCCAGCGAAAAAGGTTTGACTTTATTTATGCCTTGTAGATATTCTCTTATCCCTTGCTCGGCCTTGTCAAAGCCGCCCATTGTTGTACCCAGCATTACACCGCTTCTTTGGCCCATTTGGTCTGTAAAGGGGTAGGATAGGTTGGCGTCTTCCACGGCTTGCTGGGCTGCGGCAATGGCAAAATGGGATGCACGGGCCATTCGTCTGGTCTCTTTGCGAGAAATGTAGCGATGCGGGTCAAAACCTTTTACTTCTCCGGCAATGTGAACCGGCAATCTGCTGTAATCGCAAAGGGTAATAGTGTCGATGCCTGACCGGCCTTTTAGCATATTATCCCAGGTTTCGGTTACAGAGTGACCCAGGGCCGTGATAGCGCCGATGCCGGTAATGACGACTCGTGGATTTTGGATTTTGGATTTTGGATTTTGGATTTTAGGCAAGACCTTACCTGCGCCGAGTCGATAAACTTTAGGTTATTTACCATTCATTGGCGCGCAGTCCTTTAACCCACTCTTAATTGCATCTACAATTTTGTTTTCTGCGGCTTGTTTGGCGACTCGGATGGCGTGGCGAATGGCGTAGGGGTCTGAGCGTCCGTGGGCAATAATTACCACGCCATTAACGCCCAGTAGCGGCCCTCCTCCAAATTCCCTGTAATCCACTTTGGTTCTAAAAGCTTTAATTGCGCCTCGGGCCAGCAGCGCGCCCAGGACGGCGGTGGGGCGGGCTTTAATTTCGCGTTCTAACATTCTTTGGATAATCCAGGCTACGCCCTCGGCCCCTTTAATATAAACGTTGCCGGTAAAGCCGTCGGTAACAACTACATCGGCTACGCCGGTAGGGATGTCTTTTCCCTCTACGTTGCCGACAAAGTTGAGAGCGCTTTGTTTAAGCATAGGCGCTACTTCTTGTATCAGGATGCTGCCTTTTTCTTCCTCTTCGCCGGTAGAGAGAAGCGCAACGCGGGGAGAGGAAATATTCAAAACTTTGTCGGCATAGTAGGAACCCATTAAAGCAAATTGAAATAGATATTCCGGGCGAACATTGGTATTGGCCCCCACGTCTAGCAAAAAGCAGTGACCATATTCGGATTCGGTGGGAAAAATGGTTCCCAGGGCCGGACGCTTAATGTGTTTAATACGCCCCAGTCCAAACAAGGCTGCGGCCAGCGCCCCGCCTGAGTTGCCCGCAGTTACAAAAGCGTCGCTATTGCCTTGCTTAACTGACCGCAGGGCAACCACCATAGACGAGTCTTTTTTGCTTTTTACCGCCGCCGCAGGATGGTCATCCATTTCTATCACTTCTTTGGCGGGGATAATGGGTAAATCCAGGTCTTTAATATTGTGTTCGGCTAATTCAGCCTTAATCGTGTCAGGTTGGCCGACTAACTGGATGGTTATTCCAAAATCACGAGCAGCCCACACTGCCCCGTGGACTGCCGCTTTGGATCCGTTATCACCCCCCATCGCGTCTAAAGCAATCTTCATTCAATACTCCTTAATAATAAAAGCAGGGTAAAAGTTCAGTAAACCCGCTCAAGTCAAGGCTATGACCCAGTAATTGGTAATTGGTAACTGGTAATTACTGCTAAGAAACAAGATGTTTCTAGCCCTTTGAAGACCGCAGAGGTTTTGGAAACCTCTGCGGTCTGGAACGCTAATAACCAATTACCAATTACCTACCTCCAATGCCTATTTTGGCAGGTTCACTGAATATTTACAAAGCAGGTGTATTATATCATATCCGCAATGACCCGGCAATCGAGTACAAAGCCGGGATATGTTGCCAGACGTTTAGGTAGATGATTGCTCAATGTCGTCAAGATTTGTATCTGGTTTGGATACCTCCTCAAAACTGGCCAGGGTATGGGTTTCCAGGTCGTATTGGCCTTTTAACTCGTTATACAGGGTGCCTTCCCAAAGAGGAACGCCGTTGGAGTAGGCGGCCCGGCCCATCATATGAGCGGCGACCGGCGCTGTTATCAGGAGAAAGATGATGGTGGCAATGGCCCGGCTGGCAATGCCTATCTCGTCAAAATAGACAGCCGTAGCCAGCAGGATGGCGCCAACGCCCAGGGTTGATGATTTTGTGGAAGAAGCTATCCGCAGGTACACGTCTGGCATACGCACCACACCCAGAGCCGATATCAAGATGAAGGCCGTTCCAATAACCAATAAAGTTCCGCTAATAATTTCTCTCACCGTCAGGCTCTCCTTTCTAAGTAGTAAGCAAAGGCAATGGTGCCTAGAAATGAGATCATGGCCACAATGATGGCTACATCCAGAAAAATTGCCTGGTGGCTGGCAATGGCATAAACGGCAATAACGCCTATGCCCAGAGTGGTCATCAAATCAAGGGCCACCACCCGGTCGGGCAGGCTTGGCCCAAGTACCAGCCGCACAAAGGCTATCACAACGGCAATGCTTAATAGGGCTAAGATAAAGAAGGTAAATGCCTCAAATCTCACTCAAAAACCTCCCGTATTTTTCTTTCAAAGCCTTGCTTGATATCTAGTTTGGCGTCTTCAAGCGTGCTAACATATATGTTGTGAATGTACAGAGTCCGGCGATCATCGGATACATCCAAACTGAGCGTGCCCGGCGTCAGGGTAATCAGGTTGGCTAACAGCGTAATCTCCACATCGGTTTCAATATCCAGGGGAATGGCAATAATACCTGGCCGCATTCTATCGTAGGGCGCCAGTACATTGTAGGCCACACGTAGATTGGCCCAAAGCAGTTCCCATAAAAAGTAGGCCGCAAAACTGATAATTTGAAGCACCTTAACAGAGTAGTTAGACGCTTCCATAACGTATTGCATCACCCATAACATCAGGTAGCCAAACACAAATCCGGCCAGTAAGTTGGTTGCGGTAAATTCTCCAAGCAGGGCCGCCCAGGTAATAGCCAGCAAAATATTTAGCAAGAATAATCTCATTGTATTTTTCCCAATCCTACAAAGACCTCCACCCTCGTTCCCAAACTCCAGTTTGGGAACGAGGGCGAGGGTGGAAACGTTATTGAACTCCCAACCCCAACACGGCCTGAATATATGCCTCTCGGTTTAGCAGTTGTTCGGCAGCCCTTGTCGATAATATAAACAGCGGTTCAGAGAATAGGCCGATCATAACTGTTATAGCGGCCAGAGCGGCCACCGGTAAGACAAGGTGGAGCAGGCTGCTTAGCGGTGGGTTTTCGGTTACTTCAGATGACTCCAGCTCGGGTTTCCAAAATACCTCTCCCCAGATTTTGGTCATAGAAAAGATCGTTAGCAAGCTCACCACCAGAGCCGTTGCCACAATGGCATATTCCCCTTGCTGCAATCCGGCTTTAATCAGGACAAATTTAGCCCAAAAACCGGACAGGGGCGGAATCCCGGCCAGTGAAAAGGCCGGGATCAGAAACAAGATGGCTAACATTGGGTAAAGGTGATACATCCCCCCCAGTTGTTTTAAGTGATAGCTGCCGCGCAGCCGGTGGACCACCCCGCTGACCAGAAACAGGTTTGTTTTGACAATGATGTGATGGGCAATATAAAAAATAGACCCGGCCAGGGCCAGCGGCGTGTAAAGCGCCAACCCCATCACCATGTAACCAATCTGGCTGACAATGTGGAATGACAGAATACGTCGAAACTCATTTTGGGCGGCTGCGCCCAGAACGCCGGTGAGCATAGTTAAGCCGGAGGCAACAAGTAAAATGGTGTGCGTGTACTCTACATCCTGCACAAATAGCAGGGTAAAAGCTCTTATGAGCGTGTAAACCCCTACCTTGGTTAACAGGCCGGAAAAAATGGCCGAGACAGCGACCGGCGGGGTATGGTACGAGGAGGGCAGCCAGAAAAAGAGGGGAAACATAGCAGCTTTCAGTCCAAAGGCTATCATAAAGAGTATAGCCAGGGTGGTGACCAGGCCCGGTTGCTTGGCGTTGTCAAGCTGGTTGGCCAGGTCGGCCATATTTAGCGTGCCAACCATGCCGTATAAAATGCCCACCGCCACCAAAAATATGGCTGACGATATGAGATTAAGCGTAACGTATTTAATGCCGCCTTCCAGTTGGGCCTTTTCACCGCCCAGAGCTACCAGGACAAATGAAGAGATCAGCATTACCTCAAACCAGACATAGAGGTTAAAAATATCGCCGGTTAAAAAGGAGCCGCAAATCCCCATCAGCAAGATGTGAAACAAAGGATGATAGCCAAATGATTCGCGCTCGGGGTCCATGCTGGTTAGAGAGTAAATAATGACCGATGTACTCATCAGTCCGGCCAGGACAACCATAATGGCGCTTAACAAATCGGCAACCAGGGTGATGCCAAATGGGGCCGGCCAGTTACCAATTTGGACTACTTGGATACCATCTTCCCAAACAGAGAGTAACAAGCCCACGCCGGTTGCCAGCAGTAAACTTGCCCCAACCACGCTTAAAGTTTTTTGCCCCAACTGGTTATTCCAGGCCAGGATTAAAATAATGCCGGTGATAAAAGGTATTAAAATTGGCAGGATTAAAAGGATGTTCATATAATTCGCTTATGGTCTATTTGAATAATTCATCTTCGTATCTGTCTGTTGATCTCATTTGGTCAAAATCATCAGTGCCAACGGTTTGATAAGCCCGTTTGACCAGAACAATGGCAAAAGCCTGCACTCCAAAACCAATGACAATGGCGGTTAAAATGAGCGCTTGCGGCAGCGGGTCGGCAAAAGGGGCATGCAACATATCCGCTTCATGCCCAATTACCGGCGGGTTGGCCCTGGTTACCCGTCCCACGGTAAAGATTAACAGATTGGCGGCGTGCCCCAGCAGGCTCAAACCCATAATCAGCTTAACAATGCTGCGTCGCATTAGCATATACAACCCGGCGGCGTAGAGCGCTCCGGCCAAAATTGCCAAAAAAACTTCCATAGCTCACTCCCCTTCCGCCAGCGAGAAGATAATGGTTAATGTTACCCCCACCACAACCAGATATACCCCAATATCAAAAAGAAAAGGCGTGCCTAACTTGCCCAGCACCGGCACCTCTTTATACCATAGTCCGGTCATAAAAGGCTTGCCATTAAACACGGAGAGAGCGGCGCTCCCCACGGCAATAAATAAGCCTACCCCTATCAACCGGCGCGGCTCTACCCGCAGAGCTTTTCGCGCCTCCTTTACATTGTGAGCAAATGCGTATAAGGCAAAGGCCGCCGCTGCAACAAGTCCTCCTACAAAACCTCCCCCCGGCTCATTGTGACCGCGCAAGAGAAGAAAAATAGAAAAAAGCGGCATAAGCGGCAACAAATAGCGGCTTGCCGTAGATAGTATGATAGATGTCCTCACAAATTCCTCTTCTCTGTGTTCGGTTTTTTGGCGACTACGGGATACACGTCGGTAGTTTCCGGCCGGGCAGTTGGCGCTATTTCACCAGAGTCTACATGATTACCTTTTTCCATTCGCAGCTTCATTAGCCCATAAACGCCCAGAGCCGCAATCCCTAAAACGGTAATCTCTCCCATTGTGTCAAACCCACGAAAATCTACCAGAATAACGTTGACCACATTATGGCCTTTTGCCTTCAGCAAGCTGTTTTCGGCAAAAAAGGGCGTTAGGCGCGATTGTGCAGGCAGGGCGGTAACAATCAGCACTAACAGGGTCATTAGCCCGCCGCCTGCCAGAGCCACTATGGCATCGCGCACGTTTTTGCCGGGCGTGGATAGAACTAAAAATCGCGGTAGTTTGTAAAGGACCAGCACCAGCAAAATAACGCTGAGCGTTTCAATTGAAAATTGGGTCATTGCCAGGTCTGGCGCGCCAAACAGAACAAAGATCAGGGCCATGCCGTAACCCACAACCCCCAGGGCCGCCACCGCCGTAAGCCGCGATCTGGTTAGTATTACCACTGCGGTAGCTGTCAGCATCATAAGATATACAATCAATTCGTAGCTGGTAAAATCCGGTTGTCGCAAAAAATCAATGTCGCCAAGGTTGCTGCGGGAGGTCAGGGTATACCCGGCCAGCCCAACTGTGGTCAGGATGATGATAGCCAGGTAGTGTCGCAAGTAACCGCTCTGGAGAACGCGGGTTTGAAACCGGGCCGTGTCCATCATTCCATCCAACGTCCAGCGATACCATTGCTCCGGCCCCCAGCGGGTGATAACGTTGAAAGGGGCGGCGATTTTGCGCAAAACATCCCAGCCGGCATATATCCCGGCCCCGGTTGCCACCGTTACCAGACTAAG
>JAJRVO010000011.1 GCA_024277275.1 Chloroflexota bacterium | reverse complement strand
GTAACATTCTGAAAGCCAGAGAATAGGACACAGATTTTCGCAGATAAACACAGATTATGGTAAAAAATTAAACAAAAATCTGTGAAATCTGTGTTCATCTGTGTCCCATAAAAATGTTACTTTATGGCCGTTGGCAGTATAGCAACCAGGACATCGCCCCGCACAATGAGGGTCTCCACCTGGCCTGCTTCAATAGCGCTGACTATGGTGGGCAGCGAGACATTTTCCATCGCCGGGGCGCGAGTGAATAGAGACAAGAAAAAGTAGGCGCCCATTGCCAGCACGATCATCATACTAATGATCAACCGGCTCAGCGGCGAAGAATGTTGTTCTTGTCGTTGAGGATTATTTGGGGGAGTCACGGTTGTTTCCTTTCTTTTCTTCCCGGACAGCCTACCGTCTACTCCGTAGGCTGCTTTATTGCGGCAGGCTGTAGCCCATTGTTAAGCAGGAACCGGAAGAATTCCGAGTCAGCCGGGATAATTACAGTATCCCCTTGTTTGAGAATGCCGGCGTATGCTTCAAGGCGACGGGAAAAGGCGTAGAACTCCGGGTCTTGCGACAAAGCCTCGGCGTAGATACTGATGGCCGCGGCTTCGCCTTCGCCGCGAAGCTGTTGAGCCTCCTGCTCGCCTTCAGCCCTGATGACCGTACCGGCCCGATCGGCCTGCGCCCGGATGATATTGGCTTGTTCCTCACCCTCGGCCCGGAACAGCGAGGACTCTCGCTGGCGCTCTGCCCGCATCCGGTCGAATACACTTTGCTCCACCTCTTCCGGTAAGTCGGCCCGCTTGGTCCGAACATCCACGACCTTGATGCCAAATTCCGCCGCCTTTTCGGCGGCAGACTTCGCAACCCGTTCCTCAATATTTTCGCGTTCCTGGGCAATAACGTCCCTAAATCTAACGGTTGCCAGTTCCTGGCGTAGTTCCGGAAAGACAATGTCGTCTAAGCGCGCTCTAGCCCCGGCCTCTGTTCTGACAGCTTTAAAAAAGAGGAGAGGATCCTCGATTTTCCAGCGGGTCACGTGATCGACGACCAAGCGTTTCTTGTCAATGGTCAGGTATTCCTGGGGGGGGCGTCGCTGGAAAGGACGCGCTTCTCGAAGTAAATTACATTCTGGACGAAAGGCAACTTCGTGTTCAGGCCAGGTGTCTGAACGGTGTTGATAGGCTCACCAAACTGAAGAATGATGGCTTGGTTGGTTTCATCCACAATGAACAAACTCTGGCCGGCGATGATCGCCCCGATAATCAACAAGAAAACGATGATACTAGAAATGTACTTTCTCATCTTATTTACCTTCTCCGCTCTAATTTGAACTATTGGGGGCTGTTCTCCTTAATTTTGTGTTTTTAAGATTGCCTATTGGTTGATACTCACCAGCAGTTTGGCACATGCGTCGGCAACCTTGTTATCGGGTTTATCTTCACCGGGCATGGTCGCCCAACCTTGCTCTTTTACATAATCATCTTTCTGGTATGCCTTTGCTTCTTTCAATTCTCTAAGCTTCTGGATTTTCCCCAGGTCTTGGTTAAACTGGGCCACGCAAATCGGGGCCAGGCGCTGGACAACCGCGTCTTGAGCCGTTGCTTCAGCCATTCTTTGAGCCGTACCCCCTGTAACCCAGCCGCCCCAATTGAAGCCGACAATCATCGTTATAATAATAACGGCCACCGAAATCCAGAAGACATTCTTTTTCGTCAATTGGACTTCATCCCACATTTGTCTAAAACTTACCTTCTTTTCCCGTTCCATTTTATACCTCATTCCGTAGAGTCACTATAGTTTATGTTTTGAAACATCATTAGAGTTATCTTCAGTATAAACCATCCGAGTTCGGAAAACTATCAGCGGAATTCTGATTGTGGGGTAGGGTTTAGACTGATGCGCTTGTCGGTATTTGCCTTACAACCTGGTTTTACAACGTGGCCTGATGCTGCTTGCTCAATCACATGCTGATAAACCTGGATATAGCCCTCAACCATCTGATCGCAACTGAAATTTTGGGCTACATAGCGGCGGATAAAAGCGCGATCTAACCGGTCTACGGCCTGCGCAGCAGCCACGGCTTCTTCCAGGCTGTCAACAATAAAGCCGGTTTGTTGATGTTTGATGATCTCCGGGATAGAACCCAACGGATGGGCAATAACCGGCGTGCCGCAGGCCATAGCCTCGATCATGCTCAGGCCAAACGGTTCGGCAAAATTAATCAGGTGCAGCAGAGCATAGGCACCCCCCATAATTTCATTACGCCGGTCAGGCTCAACCAGGCCAATATAGCTGATTTGGCTGTTGTCAAGGTGGGGGGCCACCTTCTCGTAAAAATAGGACTGATCCTGAATCAGTCCGGCAATAATTAGCCGGCGGCCGGTGCGGTGAGCCACTTCAATGGCTTCAACGACCCCTTTGTCCGGG
Organism: Chloroflexota bacterium; assembly: GCA_024277275.1. Lineage (GTDB taxonomy): Bacteria > Chloroflexota > Anaerolineae > 4572-78 > J111 > JAJRVO01. The sequence continues at coordinate 2,731 of JAJRVO010000011.1, read as the reverse complement.
TGGATGCGTCCAAAAAACAGCAAATAATCATCGGGACTGGGGCGCAGGGTAAATTCAGCCATAGGGATGCCGTGATAAACTGTGGCGGCATAATCGAGCGTGGGGTGACGGTCGGCGTTGCTAATGGAGACGTAATGGGTAGCGTTGTTGTATTTTTGGTAGACCGGTAAAATTTTTTCGGAAGAGAAGCCATGAATGGTGGTCAGAACCGGGGTGGCTGTCAGGGCGCTGTATGAGAGCGGGAGAAAGTCAAAATGATTGTGAAGCAGGTCAAATTCAGCCGCTTGCTCAAAGGCATGAGCAATGTGCAGACATTCCCACACCTTGGGGTCCAGGCTGGAGTCCTCGGAGTAGGGCCGAGGGCAAATTGCGGCCAGTTTGGCCTGGGTCAGCGAGTCCGCAGTGGCAAACAGAGTCACGTCAAGACCCCGTTCTATCAGCCCTTCGGTCAGCAGCGAGACGACCCGCTCCCACGGGCCATAACCACGCGGGGGAACGCGCCAGGAAATTGGGGCAATCATACCAATCCGCATTTGTTTTACCTTATCAATCTTTTGAGGATTGCTTGATGAGGATCTCAGGATGCTTCTTCTCGTTTTTCTTTTCTCGTTTAGCTTTCCTTTTTTCCTTCATAGTTTTTAACGGCTTTTTCTTGGATAGCTTTTTACTCTTCTGCTCTTTACCCATAATTTTTTCTCCTTTTGATTAAGATGCCGTGCTTTAACCCAATAGTTAACCTACGGCAATGATTTTCTGTATTTTCTTTGCAGTTGCTAAGTTTAATTCGAAATTTTTCTCCCTTTACCCGTGTTGTTCAAGCCACGCAAGCATAGTGCGCGTACACTGCCGGTGGCCGCCACGCCGGGGCCGTCGCGGGTGAAAGCCGTATAGACGATAGCATACCGGCCTGATTCGGGAACGCAGGTGAGGCGCGGGTCTTCAATGCCCCACAATTCTTCCGGGAAGTGCTCGGGATCGGCCCGCAGGCTTCCTGAACACATCCCAAGATCATCAAGCCACCGGTCGCATGCAGTTAATTAATTCACTTACTCTAACGGTTGCTATGCCAGACATGATATCAGACATGGCATAGGGAATGACCAACTCATTATTATGGATAATCGCGCCGCAAGTATAAATGACATTGGGGACATACCCCTCGCGCTCTTCCTCATGCGGCTCAAGTAACGGCTCTTCCAAGCGGGCGATGATTTTTGCCGGGTTTTTAAGATCAAGCAGCATGGCGCCAATGCAATACTGACGCATAGGCCCGACACCGTGGGTGAGTACGATCCATCCTTCATCGGTTTCCAAAGGTGAGCCGCAGTTGCCGATCTGAAAAAATTCCCAGGGACGTGTTGGTTCCAGTATGATTTTGGACTCCTGCCAGAAATGGATATTATCTGAGAACATAATGTGATTGTTTTCACCGTCCTGGCGCGAGAGCATGACGTAGCGTTCGTCAATTTTATGCGGAAAAAGAGCCATGCCCTTGTTTTGTGCTGCTTGGCCATTGAGGGTTAAAATATTAAATTTGATAAAATCCTTTGTTTCAATCAGCTGCGGCAGAATTTTCCAGCCGTTATAGGCTGTAGAGGTTGCATAATAGGTAACCTCACCGTTGTCATCAAAGAATTGCACAAACCGGGCGTCTTCAATGCCTTTGCTTTCGTTTTCCGAAACGGGAAAGATAACTCGTTCGGAAATTCGGTAATCGGGCCGAAAATTTATCTCATAATTGGAATTGGCAAGCCAGTACATGAACTCGAAGGTTTCGTTTTGGTGCGGCACAGGAAAAACGGGGTTTGTGCGAAGCGCTTCAATTTTGTTTTTTAATCCGTAATAGGAGAAATTTTCCGGCAACTGGTTGAGAAGATGACCCGTTACCTCATTGCCGGCCACCATTTCGTTGAGCTTCAGGCGGAAGAGATGCCGGTCGTAAACCGGGTTTAATTGGAGGTCCGGTGTTTCGACATAATCACTGGTCGGGTTCAAGAGAAACGTGTTGTGCGAGTCAAGCACACCGCTGCGAAATACAATAGAGGAAACATGGCCTTCGCCGGTTGCCCGCAGGCTCATGATAAAGCGCAAGCTGCCTTTGTCCAGATGGCTTTGATCAGGATGCGGGACGATTGAAGGGTTAAAAAGAGCAGCCGATTCAATAGAGTACTCCATAGTAAAATAGGCCCCGATGAGAGATCTTTTGGTCTCGCTGAGTACGGTATCCCGAGGAACATAATCTTTTACCTCATTCAGGTGACGCTCAAAAACGCGTCTGATGTCTCTATGCCGATCGGAAAAATCAAACATTATTTGGGCAAGAAGATATTTGGCTATTGTGTCAGGCAAGTCCACTATGCGTTGAATGATTTTAGATATGCGATGCGCGCCGTCGGGCAGATGAAGCCGGGTAATGACGCGTGAGGAGTCACCCAGGATTTTTTTCCTTTTGCGTTTGATTATTGGAGGCGACGGTTTTTTTTGGATCATCAGACATGGTTCCTTGTTATATATATCGATTCAATAATATCCGTTTGCTTTTTTAAAGCGCCGACCTGGTATTTATAAGACATAACTGTACAAGGTCATCAATCACTGCCGTGCCGGCGCACATAACGGTATCAGCGCCACCCCAGTATATTTTTACCGTACCGTCGTCTTCAGGAACAGCGCCGCATGTAAAAACAACATTGGGTACGTAGCCGCTCACCTCCCAAGGAGCTTCGGGCTG
>JAJRVO010000010.1 GCA_024277275.1 Chloroflexota bacterium | reverse complement strand
TATATGTGATTTTGCAATTGGGCGTTTTGCGGTTAGCCGGAGATTCTCTCTTGCCGGAGTCAACATTGCCTGAAGCAACTTGAGGCGGGAATTCCACGCCAGGTTTGACGCTTCTGCCAACCAACAGTATGATACAAGATGTTAAAATAACCAATACTGAAAGGGGATTACTATGTCGAATTCTGACGTTGTTGAGATTGTTGTGCCAGTGCATCAAAGCATGAATGAGATACTTCAAGCTCTGGGCGATCCGGAAATGGTGGCTATCAACGCCCTGCGGCGTTATCTTGTTGATATCTGCTGGCAGCGCATCGAACAAGCCGAGCGTCAAATTGCGCAATATGAACAAAACTACGGGTCTGACTACGCCACATTCAAACAGCGTATTGGAACCAGCGAGGCTTCCTCGGAAGCCGCCAACCAAGACCATCCAACCTGGGAAGACGACGCCATTGAATGGGTTTATCGTATTGAAGAATCACAAGCATGGCAGAAACGTCTGCAAAAAATCTTACATGAATCGCGGCTTCCGTTTGGAAAAAAATCTTGACCCCTATCTATCATCCTGATTGTTTGACAAAGTAATTCTCTGCCCCTATCATACCGGCGTTAAACCGCCCTCAAAAAACAGACGGAGACCCGCTATGGCAAAACTAAGCCTGGAAGAAGTGGAAACTATTGCCGAACTGGCCAAATTAACCTTGACCGACGCAGAAAAGGCGATGTTTCAAGAGCAATTATCTGATATTTTGGAGTATGCCGAGATGTTACAAAAAATAGATACGACCGGCATTCCGCCCACCGCCAGCGCCATTCCCCTAAAAAACGTTATGCGCCCCGATGTAAACACACTCTCTCTTGACAATGAAGAAGCGTTATTCAACGCCCCGCAAACCGATGAGGGCAGCTTTAAAGTGCAAGCAGTGCTAGAATGATTTTGGATCTTATATTTTAGATTTTGGATTGATGCATACGTACATGCGTTAAAAATTACGCATCACGCATCACGTCGTCGGAGGAGATTTTGGAACTCTACACCCTAACCATCCACCAGGCCCAAGAAAAGTTGCGCTACGGTGAAACGACCTCGGTTGAGTTGACGGAAAGCGTTTTAGAGCGCATTGCCCAGGTCGAAGATAAAGTAGGCGCATACATCAGCGTACAAGAGGATTTGGCCCTGCAAATGGCTCGTTTTGCCGACGAGCGCCGGGCTACCGGCGAGGACAACCCGCTGCTGGGTATCCCGCTGGGTATTAAAGATGCCATCATTACCGGCGGCGTACCCACCACCGCCGGGTCGAGAATTTTAGAGGGGTACATCCCTCCCTTTGATGCTGCCACTGTAGCCAGGCTGCGACAAGCCGGAGCGGTCTTCATCGGCAAAACCAACACCGATGAGTTTACTATGGGCGGCTCCACCGAGTATTCCGCCTATTGCCTGACCCGTAATCCGTGGGATTTAACACGAGTGCCGGGCGGTAGCAGCGGCGGCAGCGCGGCGGCTGTGGCGGCTGATGAAGCTTTGGGCGCTTTGGGAACCGATACCGGCGGAAGCATCCGCCAGCCGGCCTCTTTTTGCAGCGTGGTAGGACTAAAACCTACTTATGGGCGGGTCAGTCGTTACGGGGCTATTGCCCACGGCTCTTCGCTGGACCAAATTGGCCCCCTGGCCAAAGATGTAGAAGACGCGGCCATTCTGCTTGGCGGCATTGCCGGTCACGATCCCCTTGATGCAACCTCTCTGAACGCCCCTGTGCCGGATTACGTGGTCGAAATGAAGAGGGGGGATGGTTTGAAGGGGCTGAAAGTTGGCGTACCCACGGAGTATTTTGTCGAGGGGATGGAACCCGGCGTTAAAACCGCCATTCGCGCTGCTATTGACAAACTGGCCGATTTAGGGGCAGAGGTTGTGGACGTGTCGCTGCCGCACACTCAATACGGCATTGCCGTTTACTATATGATTGTTACAGCAGAGGCGTCGGCCAACTTATCCCGCTACGATGGGGTGCGCTACGGCTTGCGCCAGGATGGTGTCGACATGTGGGACACCTTCCGCCAGACTCGCGAGACCGGATTTGGCCCGGAAGTAAAACGGCGCATTATGTTGGGAACCTACGCCCTCTCAGCCGGTTATTACGATGCCTACTACTTAAAGGCCCAGCAGGTTCGGACGCTGCTCCGCCGGGATTTTGAGCAAGCATTTGAACAGGTGGACGTAATGGTCGCCCCAACCGTACCCGGTGTGGCCTTTGAGATTGGGGAAAAGGGGGATGATCCCCTACAGATGTATTTGATTGATGTTTTAACGGTCATGCTCAATTTGGCCGGAGTATGCGGTATCTCTGTGCCGTGCGGTTTCTCGGAGGGGATGCCGGTGGGCCTGCAAATTATCGGCCCGGCTCTGGGCGAGAGCGGCATTCTGCGGGCGGCCTATCAATACGAGCAAGTCACCGCTTGGCATAAACAAAAGCCTGGTATTGGATGAAGAGTATCTTCTCAAAAAGTAGTCGAGCAATCAAAAAATGCCGGACATTCTGATGTCCGGCATTTTTTGTTGCGCGTTTCTATGAAAGCGACAAATCAATTTTGAAAGAGATGAACATCTTGCTGCGGGAAGGGGATCGAAATCCCTTCCTGGTCAAACCGCAGCTTGACCTGTTCGGTAATAGTGAAGTGAACTCCCCAATAATCCTCGGGTTTAACGAAAGGACGCACAACAAAGTTAACGCTGCTATCGGCCAACTCCATCACGGCCACATTGGGCGCCGGGTCTTTGGCGACCCGCTCATCGGCGGTGACAAGTTCTTCCAGGATGCGTTTGGCTTTTAGCAAATCATCGCCGTAGCCAATGCCAAACGTCATATCCAGGCGCAGCAACCCTTTGGCAGAGTAGTTGACAATGTTGCCGCTGGTAATTTGACCGTTGGGGATTATAACGGTTTTGTTATCGGGCGTGGTAACAATTGTAGTGAAAATTTGTATCTCTTCAACCGGGCCAAATACACCGGCTATCTCAACCAGATCGCCGACTTTATAAGGCCTGAACAGAAGAATCAAAACGCCGGCTGCAAAGTTGGCCAAAGCGCCCTGCAAAGCCAGACCAACAGCCAGCCCGGCAGCGCCTAAAACCGCAATAAACGAGGTGGTTTCAACTCCTAATCGTTCAAAAGCGGCCAACACAGCAAAGATAAGGATGCCAATGTAAACCAGACTACCCGCAAACTTAACCAGGCTCTCATCAACATTTGCTTTGTTCAGGACTCTCTTTATCAGGCGTGAAGCGAGACCGGCAGCCCAGCGCCCAATGATAAAGATAACAATAGCGCCTAAGATGTTAAGGCCATACGTAACTATAAAAGATTGTAATAGCGGTAAAATGTTTGCCATAATATTCCTCAAATGCTCCTTTCTTTAAGTAAATTAAGGGTGTGTTTTTGCTTGATGTCTGAGAGATACTTGAGGCTCATTATATCATAACAATATTAAATTTCATATTACGAAAAAGGGTATTGATTCCATTTTTATTTTCGTTGCCGCCCCAATAGGGCTGTCCGTTTCCTCTACATATCCCACGACACATCCCCGCGTAAATTGGCGGGATGCTCGCGTTCAAGAAAGGCTTCAAAAGCGGGGCGCTCATCGCCAATGCGAAAGGAGGGACCGTGACCGGGGAAACACTCGGTTTCATCGGGCCATTGGAAAACAATGTTGCGCATGGTTTCCATTGTGACCGCAAAGTAGTGAGGCGCCCAGGTTTTACCCGGCCCGCCTTGAAAGACGGTGTCGCCAACAATGGCGCGATGGTCTGGCAGCATCAGCGTAACCATGCCGTGGGTATGGCCCGGCGTATGGATAATCTGTAGCGTGTGTTGCCCCACAGTAAAGGCGTCGCCATCGGCAAACCACTCATCGGCCTCTACGCCCATATGAGAGTCGGCGGGATGAAGATAAACGGGTACGTTAAGTCGCTCTTTCATTTCATCCAATGCGTCAACATGGTCAAAATGAGCGTGAGTCAACAAGATAGCAATGGGCGTTGTGTCGTTCAACATAGCCGCCAGCGTGTCCGGGTCTGCGCCGGGGTCTATTAAAACGCTTTGCTTTGTTTCAGGGCAAATGAGGGCGTAGGCATTCATTGGCCAGGGTCCAACGGAGGCAGATTTAAGGATAAGACTGTCTGTCATTGTTTTGCTCCTATTCAATTAGCTAATCAGTGAATTATAAAAATCGACCGCCCTCGTAACGAAGACGGTCGATTTGGCGGGGAGGGTGGGATTCGAACCCACGGTCGAGTCGCCCCGACAACCACTTAGCAGGCGGCCCCAATCGTCCACTCTGGCACCTCCCCATTTTCAATTAGCAATTATCAATGAGCAATTATCAATTTTGTTCATTGTTCATTGTTCATTGTTCATTGTTCATTGGCGCTTGGCGGAGGGAGAGGGATTCGAACCCCCGGAGACCTTGCAGCCTCAGTGGTTTTCAAGACCACCGCAATCGTCCACTCTGCCATCCCTCCAGTGAGGAAGCAAGACATATTTTAGCAAAGGAATTGCTTAAAGTCAATTGAGAAATGTTGACGCGTGTGGTAGAATTGAAAGATAGGGTTTTGCATGTCGGAAGGAATTGGTTATTATGGCCAAGACTGAGGCCAAATCATTTGTGTTGCAAAAACAAGCGGTCGACTCATCTCGACAGCCGTTAGAGGTGTATCACCTTTCGCATGACTTGCGCGGCCCCTTAAATTCTATTATGGGTTTTACCGAATTACTGATAGAGGGCATTGAGGGGCCGATTAACGAAATCCAGACCGAAGACCTTGCCGCTATCTATCAAAGCGCCCAAACCCTTTTGCGCTTAATCAACACCGTTGTCGACTTGAGCAAACTGGAGGCCGACCGCCTGTTTCTAAATTTTGGGCAAGTTGAGTTGAATAAGGTTATTGAGAATATTTTAACGTTTAGGCTAAAGAGCAATGAGTTAATCGGGGTTAAGGTGGTTGCTGAAGCGCCAGAATCGCGCCCGCTACTATGGGGCGATAATGAACGTGTGGAGCAGATGGTATTTGATCTAATTAAATTTGCCGGCAAAGTAAAGGATGTAAGAGAGATCAAGCTTTCAGTAACCCATAATAAATCAGATGCAACCATTCAGATAACTGCTGTTGGGGGGTTGATACCGCCGGAACAACTGGAAAGTCTGTTTGAGTTGGCGGTTGAGGTCGATAACAACGGTCGAACCCATTTAGGCAGAGGCGGTCTGGAAATGCCCATGATACAAAAATTGACAAAAGCGCACCAGGGTCAGGTATGGGTAGAAAGTCAGGCAGAGGTAGGGACTACTTTTTATTTGCGGTTGCCTCTATTTCGGCCAGATCAAGTTTCTTGAAAATTGAATGTCCATTGAGCAAAAAAATGATTGCGAGTGTCAATATGTCTCCAAAAAGTAAATATTATCCTTTGTTTAAATATTTAAAACAACAGCCCGACTCGGGATTAGTTGAGTTGAGTTTTGTCGAAGTTGAGGAGCTTACGGGTCATAAGTTGCCCGCCAGCGCCCAGATCACGCGAGCCTGGTGGGCCAACGGCAAGACATCTCAAGGTCGCGCCTGGCAAGATGCAGGCTGGTTGGTTGACGATGTCGATTTTGCAAACCAATACGTTGTCTTTCGCCCGGCCCGCATTACGTATCGAGTCAGCCCCATCCGTAAGTCTGTGGGCTGGAGCGGAGAGCAAGTCAAATCCCTGCGCGAGTTTGCCGGGTGGTCCCAACAAGAATTGGCTCATCGGTTGGCCGTGCGCCAGCAAACCGTTAGCGATTGGGAAGTGGGCAACCATGCCGCTCGTCGCTCTATGAGCAAACTTTTACAGATGATTGCTGAAGAAGTGGGTTTTCCGTACGAGACAGGCTAGACAGGCTCTTCTAAAGAGAATTGAGAGTAGGTTACAACGCTTTCAATAAAGCCCCGTGGACCACAATCAGGGCAATTAGCGCCCCTACCAGTGAGCCATAGATAACCTGACGAGGGGTGTGTCGCTCTAAACGAACCCTGGACCAGCCCACCAAAGGAACCAGTAGCATTACCGGCCAGGCATAATAGGAACCGGCCACCATAACCGTGGCCGTAGCCGCCGCAGAAATTGTAGCCCCGTGGAAGCTGATTTTCCAAAAGAGAGTTACCAGGCTTAAAATTCCAACCAGCACAATAGCAGTGATAACAAAAGATTCTACAATGGGCGGGGCGGCCCAATACCGAATTAACCCCAGGCAAACCAGCAGCCAAACTATCAATACCGTCAGTGGACGCACCCGTGTTTCTCTATTGGGCATATAAATATCTTCAATTGCGCCGTTATGGACAAGCCAAAACAGGTAAATCAACGGCGGGGCTACAATCAAGGGTATCACTAACGCCAACCACTGAAATACCTCAAGCGGATTGTCGCTGTACAGCAAGGACGCCACCGAGGTAATAACTACCCCAACAATGTGGGGACTAATCAGGTGGGAAATCCAGCGGGCAATCGCCTCATCATTATTTTTTATAACCGCAAGACCGCTTTTCATTGACGAAAACATCGATAGTTCCAACAACTCCCGATAATATAAAAATAATTGTAAATTGGCTGTATCTCAGCGTCAAGCAGGCGATGGTACCGAATCACCCGTTTCAACCGGATATTCTCCGTAATTAAGCCGCTTTGGCCGTTGGTTTTGGTTTTTTTGGAGCAAATAAAAAGGAGTGAAAAAGTGTACTTTTCACTCCTTTGATTTTTATGATGCTGCGTGAGATGCGTTTTTTATTGGGTCTTGATAGGAACGCAACCCGTTGGAGGCAGGGGCATTACCAACCTCGCTCTGCCAGCATCTCTTCTTTTGGTATACTGCTAACGTTAATTCCAACCATTGGCGCGCCCAGATTCTTGCTCACTTCGGCCAGAATTTCTGGGTTGTTGTAGTGCGTTACTGCCTCTACAATGGCCTTGGCTCGCGGGGCCGGGTTGTTGCTCTTAAAGATACCGCTGCCCACAAAAACGCCGTCTACGCCAAGCTGCATCATCAGCGCGGCGTCGGCGGGGGTGGCCACGCCTCCGGCGGCAAAGTTGACCACCGGCAGTCGCCCCAGGGTTTTGGTTTCTTTTACCAACTCGTAGGGAGCGCCAATATCTTTGGCATAGGTCATCAGCTCTTCATCGGGCATATTTTGCAACTGTTTAATCGCGCCCAACACCGAGCGGGCGTGTCGAACCGCTTCTACCACGTCGCCGGTTCCGGCTTCGCCTTTGGTGCGGATCATTGCCGCCCCTTCGCCAATGCGACGCAGGGCCTCGCCCAGGTTGCGGCAGCCGCACACAAAGGGTACTTTAAATGGATGTTTGTTGATGTGGTACGCCTCATCGGCGGGAGTCAGTACTTCGCTCTCGTCGATATAGTCCACGCCGACGGCCTCTAAAATTTGAGCCTCGACAAAGTGCCCGATACGGGCCTTAGCCATTACCGGAATGGAGACTGTGTCAATGATGCGCAGAATCATCTCCGGGTCGCTCATACGGGCCACGCCGCCGTCAACGCGGATGTCGGCCGGAACGCGCTCCAGGGCCATTACCGCGCATGCGCCGGCCTCCTCGGCAATTTTGGCATGCTCCGGGTTTACCACATCCATAATAACGCCCCCTTTGAGCATTTGGGCCAGCCCAACTTTCACTCGCCATGTGGCGACATCCTGCCCATTACTGCCAGAACTATCTTTTTGATTACCATTTTGTGTTGCCATTTTATTTTTCTCTCCTAAATTATGCTGATTTTTGGTTTTTAAGGGATTAAGGGAGTAGGAAGTAAGGAGTAGGGAGTAGGGATCATTTCTCCTTACTTCATTACTTCCTACTCCCTACTCCTTGCCTCCCGTTACCCAACCTTACTCTTGGCAAGAGGATGGTCGGGATGAACATCGACCACTTTTTTGTAAATATCCATCGCTTCTTCGTCATTGCCCTCTTGTTCCAGAATAGCGGCAGCGGTACAAGCCTCATCAGGTTTCATTCCCTCCGGGGTCATCCGCCCGCCGAGCATGTAACAAAAGGCTTTGTAACCTATTTTGGGGCCATCTTTGTAAACAATTTCACGGATTTTATCGACCGTTCCGGCTTTGTTGATTTCTCCTTCGACCCGCTTTAAATCGCTGTATGAAGCCACGGGGGCGTAAGCTTTTTTAGCCATATTTTACCTCCATAAATGTTTGATTATATTCTGTTGACATTTGCTCTACTATGTCATTCCGAGGAGCGAAGTGACGAGGAAGCTCCAGTTACGGTAGCCAATTTAAGCCCAAGCTGGAGATTCTTCGCTCCCGTTGATCGCTCAAAATGACATAATCCGAAATATAAACACAGCCTAGTACAGCTTGGCGGAAGTCTTTCGGTAGTTACAAGCAGCGCGGTGCTTAGTTTATGGAGTGAAAAAGTGCACTTTTTCACTCCATAAACTACCGAAGGATTTACGCCGCCGTGTACTAGTTTAAAAACCGGGAGCTACACTCGGCGGCAGCCTCAAGCGCGTAGTCAATGTCTTCGGCTTCAATGCCGTAATGGGCTACAGCGCGGATGGGATATGGGCCATCGCCGATGATAATGCCTTTCTCGGCCATAAACGGCCCAAATTTGCCCACCAGCGGCTTGGCCAGGCTAAAGAAGACCATGTTGGTTTGCACCGTATTTATATCGACCTGGAAGCCGGGGATTTGGACCAACCCTTTAGCCAGTCGCCGGGCGTTGAGGTGGTCATCGCTTAACCGCTCAACCATCTCGGTCAGAGCTACAATTCCGGCGGCGGCCAGTATACCGGCCTGACGCATCCCCCCGCCGACCATCTTGCGCCAGCGTCGCGCTTTTTTGATAAAGTCCGCCGGCCCGCACAACACCGACCCCACCGGAGCCGCCAACCCCTTGGACAGACAGACCGACACCGTGTCGAAATGGCGGGCAATTGCCTGCACATCAACGTCCAGCTTTGCCGCCGCGTTGAATACCCGCGCCCCGTCCAGGTGAATGGACAGGTTGTGCTCGCGGGCAAAGGCGCCGGCTTCGGCCAAATAGTCAAGCGGTAACACCTTGCCCCCCTGCGTATTTTCCAGGCAGAGCAAACGGGTGATGGCAAAGTGATAATCATCCGGCTTGATGGCCGCTTTGACTTTAGCCAGGTCAAGCGTGCCGTCCGGCTCAAAATCGAGCGGTTGCGGCTGGATGCTGCCCAAAACCGCCGCCCCGCCCGCTTCGTATTTGTAGGTGTGCGCATGCTGGCCGACAATGTACTCCTCGCCGCGAGCGCAGTGGGTCATAATTGCCAGCAGGTTGCTTTGTGTGCCGCTGGATACAAACAGGGACGCCGCTTTACCCAATTTCTCGGCGGCCAGGCTTTCCAGTTTGTTGATGGTTGGGTCTTCGCCGTACACGTCGTCGCCCAACTCTGCGGTAGCCATTGCCTGGCGCATGGCCGGGCTGGGCAGGGTGACGGTGTCGCTACGTAAATCTATTTTTTTCATTGCAATCTGTTACTCCTGCATATAAGCCGGAGGTTCATTGCTCAAAAAATCTTCACGGGGCGGGCTAAAAATCTCAATATTGACGGAATCTTCCAGCGCCACCGCCGAGTGAGGCACATTAGAAGGGATGTGCAGCACTTCGCCGCCGCGAATTATCCGTTTTTCGCCGGCCACGTCAAACTCAACCGCGCCGGAGATCATGTGCGATATCTGCTCGTGCGGATGCTTGTGTTCGCTAATCACAGCCCCCTTGTTGATGATAAATTGCACCGACATTACCTTCTCGCCGCTCACCACCCGCCGCCTGATTTGGGGGGTCATCTCGGTTTGGGGCATATCGTCCCATTTGTAAAAGGTTCCTTTGGTCATTGTGTGTCTCCTGTTATTGGTTATTGGTAATTGGTAATCAACCCGTACAACACGCGCCGCTTTTCTTCATCATCCTCGACAACGCGAATTTTTCCAAAAGCGATTACGCTCTCGTACTGAATGCTAAATTCCAGAAGGATTCAACTGCTAAGGTCCTAAAATATCCCGCAACTTCTCCATCGACAAATTGCCGCCGCTCAAAACCAACACGACCTTTTTACCCGCCAATCGCTCTTTTAATTGGATCGCCGCCGCCAGCGAGGCCGCGCCAGCGCCTTCGGCCAGGTTGCGGGTGTGTTCCAGTAGCAGTACGATGGCCCGCTTAATGGCGTCGTCATCGACCAGTGCAAAATCATCCAGATATTTACGCATAATGCGCTGCGTGTTGGCAAATGGGACTCGCGTGGCGATGCCTTCGGCAAAGGTGTTCATGTCGGCGGTCATCAGGTCGCCGGATTTCCAGCTTAACTGCATAGCCGGGGCCTGCGCCGATTGGACGCCGATTACCTCTACTTTGGGGTTGATACTTTTTGCGGCGATGCTGGTTCCGCACGCCCCGCTGCCCGCCCCCACCGGCGCAATAATCGTGTCGACATCCGGCAAATCTTCCATAATTTCCAACCCGTAAGTGCCGACGCCACAAATTAGCAAATCCTCGGTGGGGCCAACAAAGCGACCGTGCCGGGCTTCGGCTTCGCTCATACTCCACTCGCGGGCGCTGTCGAAGTCGGAGCCGTGAAAGATGACCTCTGCGCCCAGGCCGCGCATAGCGGCTACTTTGGATGGGTTGGCTCCCTCCGGCACGGCGATGGTGGCTTTGACGCCGTTCACTTTGGCTCCAAAGGCAATGCTCTGCCCGTGGTTGCCGGTTGAAGCGGTAAAGAGACCGGCCTTTTGTTCTTCATTGCTCAGGTTGGCGGCAAAATTCAGCCCTCCCCGAACTTTGAAAGCGCCAACCGGCTGGTGATTTTCATGCTTGACCCACACATCTGTGCCGATCAATTGGCTCAGGCCGCTGTAGTGGTAGAGGGGCGTAGGTTTTAGATATTGATACACGTTGGGCCGGGCGGCCATTATGCCGTGCAGGGTGGGCATTGATTGTTCTGTCATTGGTTAAACCTCGTTTCGTTATATTTTATGGAGTAGGGAAGTAAGAAGTAGGAAGTATGCAGTAGGGGTCTTTCTCCTTACTTCTTACTTCCTACTCCGTACTTCTTATTTCAGTAATGCCGTGCCGGTTCTATCATAATCGCTGCCCAGAGCGATAGGCACATGCTCTTGCACAAAATCGGCTTCAAAACCGACTCGCTGCCAGGTGTTGACCATTGTTTCATAGGCTTCGGCAATGGTAGCTTTGTCGGTGGCGTTGTGGGTTTGCCAGGTCAGTTGCCAGGCGTCGCCGGCCTGTCGAATCAGGCGAAAGGTGCGATAGGCGCAAGGATAGATGGCGATGGCCGGGCCGGCCATATGCAGGCGTTGGCCCAACTTGTCAACTTTAGTGAGATGGTGGTGTCCGGTCAAGACCAGTTTCACCTGGGGGGAATTATCGAGCAAGCTTAGCATCTCCGGGCCGGTGTCGCATACAAATCTGTACCAATATGGATCATCGTCAATGGGCGCCAGCTTGTGCAGCGGATGGTGAATGGCTACAATCACCATCTTGTCACGGTGTTGAGCCAATTCAGTTTGCAGCCAGGCGATTTGCGTATCATCAACCTGACCGCCAAAATCCTCGTCTCTGATAGAATCCAGGCCAATTAGCTGTACCTCTGGGTGTGCCTCAAGCGACCAGTACCCGGCTTGAGCTTTGGGGTCGCTGGGCCGCTGTGAGTATTGGGGGTTAAAGCGATGGGCAAAGTCGTGGCGGGTCAACCCTTCGGCGCTGTTGATCTCGCGCCGGTCGTGATTGCCGGGAATAACGTAATACGGCGCTTTTAACTCATGGATGACCTGGTTAAATGAGTCAAGTTCAAACTGAATGGCGGCGTCAAACAGGTCGCCGGTGATTAGCACAAAATCCAGATCATCTTGCCGGTTAAGTTGGGCCACAATATCCTTTAAAAACCCAGCCGAACGCCCTGAAAACATATCGTCATGGTCGCCATGAACCGAGATATGGATATCGCTGATTTGAGCAAAGTGTAGGGTAGTCATAAAATATGCACCGCCGATCGGTGACTGGGTTGGAGGGTGTCAACGGGTCGAGCCAGCATCTCTTGCCAGGCTTTACCTAACCGCCGGATGCCTTCCTCTATCTCCTCGGGCCGGTGGGCGGCAAAATTAAGCCGCATCGCATGAGAGAATGAGCCGCTGGCCGAAAAGACCGAACCGATGGAAAAGGCGACGCTGTAATTGATGGCCGTCAGATAAAGTTCGGTGGCGGTGGGGCCGCTGGGCGACATCTGAACCCACAGATACATTCCCCCTTCCGGGCAGAGCCAGCGAGCGTCGGCGGGAAAATGACGACCGGCTGCATCGAGCATGACATCACGCCGGGTTTGGTAGGCATTGCGCACCAGAGCCAGGTGTTCGGCAAAGTGGCCGCTGACCAAATAAGCGTGTAGCGCCCGCTGGTTAAGGGGCGAGGTCAGGATATCGGCGGTTTGTTTGGTGGCAATGATGCGCTC
>JAJRVO010000101.1 GCA_024277275.1 Chloroflexota bacterium | reverse complement strand
TCTCCGGCCTGCAAGATGCGGTGGTTGAGACATTGATAGAGCTTGGCATGACCCTGCCCAACATTGACGCTGTGCTGGACCTGGACGACGCGGTGGCCCTGAGCCAAGCAAGCCGGCAAGATCATACACCAGCCGGTGAACTAGCGGATTCAAATTCATTCTTTGCCGATACCTCATTTACAGATTGGACGGAGGTGTAGCATTATGGCAGATGAACGGTTAGACCCTGTTCGTTTACCCATCCGTAGCCTGGCAGATGTAGTATCGGCGCGACGTCGCGGCCTGGATATGGCCCTGGTCCTGGGCTTTCAGTTGCCCGACGCCACCAAAATTGCCGTAGTCATCTCGGAGTTAGGGCGAAATATCATCCTTTATGCCAAAGAGGGAAACATGACCCTGATTGCGCATACCGGCCAGAAAAAAGGCTTCAAAGTTATTGTCCAGGACAAGGGGCCAGGCATCGAAAATCTGGATTTGGTTTTGGCCGGCGGCTATACAACCTCCAAAGGGATGGGTATGGGCGTATCGGGGTCTAAAAGAATTATGGATGAGTTTGAGATTCAAACAATAGTTGGCGCAGGCACAACCATCACAACCACAAAATGGTTGCGCTCATTTAATCTCTCCATATAGCGCCTCAGGCTTTTGCATCGACAAAAAATTGCCGGTCTTTGTAACAATTTACAATTTTGGATTTGCGATTGGTAGCCAGGGTCAAAAATCTAAAATCTAAAATCCAAAATCCAAAATCGATTTAGCTACTGGAAAACAAGAACTGTGTCTAATGAAATTATCATACCTGTTAAGCAAGACGCCGATATTGTGCTTGCCTGCCAAAAGGGGCGAGCATTGGCCGCGCAATTAGATTTTTCAGATAACGACCAGGTCATCATTGTCATTGTTATCTCAGAAATAGCGCGCAACATTGTTAAATATGCCAGGCACGGCAAAATAATCCTGAGCCGCGCCCAACAAAACGACAAACCTGGCATTGCCATCTCCGCTCACGACGAGGGGCCGGGGATTTCCAACATTGAGCACGCCTTACAAGATGGTTACTCAACGGGCGGAGGTTTAGGATTGGGCCTTTCTGGGGCCAGGCGGTTAATGGACGAGTTTGAAATTGTCTCTAATACCGGACAGGGAACAACAATAACTATGAGGAAATGGAAAGAATGAGCATTAATGGCAAAACCAATACCTCGCCGTTAATAGAATGGGGCGTTGCCGGCCAAGCGCTGGCCGGAGAAACAGAATCGGGCGACCAGTGTTTGGTGGAGTTGTTTCCAAACGGCGCTTTGGCCGCGGTTGTAGATGGGTTGGGACACGGCGCTAAGGCGGCTAACGTTGCCAAAACGGCTACCGCCACCCTAAAAGAGTATGCCCGCGAACCTGTTACCTCCTTGCTAAACCGCTGTCACCAAAAGTTGAGAGGTTCACGCGGAGTAGTGATGAGTTTGGCCTCGTTCAATGCCCTAAAGGGAACAATGACCTGGCTGGGTATTGGCAATGTTGAAGGCGCGCTGCTACGTGCGGACGCCAAGTCAACCTCGTTATATGAGTCGCTGCTGCTGCGCGGCGGAGTGGTGGGCTATAGAATGCCAAAACCGCGCGTGGTTACGCTTCCTGTCAAGCGGGGCGACACTTTGATTTTTGTGACCGACGGCATCCGCAGCGATTTTATCAAGCGGCAAATCCGGGAAAATCCATCTTCCCAACCGCTAGACAAAACCGAACCGCCGCAGCAAATTGCCGATTATGCCTTTACCCAATATAGCCAGGGAACAGACGACGCGCTGGTATTGGTTGTCCGTTATGTGGGAGAGGCATCATAAACATCAACCGACGCTGGTTGACAAATAATTGGAGAGAGGACGCTAATGAAACAAGTGCGACGGTTGCATAAAGAGACAGTGGCTATAGTCTTGCTGGCTATAACCGGATTAGCGTGCGCCATAATACCCGGTTTGGGCAATACGCAAGCTGTAGACAATGGCAACAAGCCTGCGGTGGCGCTCTCTAACCCAATCGCCGGCCAAAAACTACAGATTGGTCAAGAAACCGACGTGCAATCCGTGTCGGTTGACGAAACAGGGATAACCCGGGTTGAATTACTGGTTGACGGGGAAGTTATCTGGATTGACGCCAACGCAAAACCTGAACCGGAAGCGCCTTTTATTGTTGTCCAACCCTGGACGCCTAAAACGCCCGGCGCTCATGTTATCCGGGTCAGGGCTTACAACACCGCCAATGTGGCCGGCGAGTCGTCTCCCCTCACTGTAGAAGCGGTTATCGACACGGTCACAAACCAGGAGGCAACGGCTACCTCGGTCAAACCGGTTACCCTGGGGGCAACATCTGCAAATACCCCTACCCCCACAAATACCGCTTCACCCACGGCTGCCCCTGAGCCTATATCAGATACAGCGTTGCCTTTGCCTACGGTTACAAACACCCCCACGGCGACTCCTCAACCCCAAATCTTTAGCCCAACCGGCCTTGAGCCAAATGGTCGATTCAAAGATATTTGGTTTGAATTGGGGCGAGGGACCAGTCGCCTGGGCTATCCAACCGGCCCGGAAATTAACGACCGCAACTACGCCAAACAATCCTTTGAAAATGGGCTTATGATTTGGTGGGACAACCCCGATGACCCCGACTATATTTGGGCCATCGACTCACCGGCTGATGACTTTAAGAGCGGGGAGACTTCAAATCGCTATCCCGACACTTGGGAAGCCGGCAGCGATGAATACTCCTGCGACAGAGCGCGTATAGGCGGTCCAATCCGGGGATTTGGTAAAGTATGGTGCGAGTGGCCTGAGTTGCAGGCTCGGCTGGGTTATCCGCAAGAACCGGAGGCCGGTTCCGGAGGACGCGCCCCTTACGCTCATGTCCAATTCTTTCAGGGAGGCGTTTTTATCTACACCCCACTCAACAAAGAGGTTTACGTTTTATTTGCCCAGGGAGATTGGCAGCGATTTGACTATTAAATAGCGTCTTAGGCTTTCACATCGACAAAGAATTGTCTATCAAGGCAGCAGGGTTGTAAAGTTGCAAATTACCGAACCTGCCACCCTGCCACCCTGCAATCCTGCCACCTTGCCACCCTGCCACCCTGCCACCTTGCCACCCTGCCACCCTGCCACCCTGCCACCCTGCTACCCTGCCACCTTGCTACTCGTCATTTCCCGCCCGGCTTTAATATCGCCGGTTGAAAGACCCTCAATCATAAAACTGATAGCGCCGGGGATAACCTCTGGGCCTAATTGAGAAAGGTGAACCAGAATGCTGGCCGCCGCCACTGTTTCCTCAAAATTGGCGGCAACCGAAAACCCGGCAAAGGTTGCATCCAGCGTTAGCTTGGTAGCAAATTGGACCAATCCCACGCCGGCCGGCGCGCCGGGAATAGTCAAGGCCAGAGCCAGGGCAGGCAGCATTAAAACAGGGGCCGTCCAAGGGATAGGCGCGCCAAAATCAAAGGCCAGCAAAACAAACCAAAAAGAGATAGGAATGACAACCCAGGTTAGCATATTCCAAAACGTGACCATCGCCAGTTGGCGCGGATTTTTAAGAATAGCCAGACCGCTGCCAAAACCGTCTAATATGTCCAGGGCAAATTTAGCCAGATTTTGGGGCAAAAATTTATTAATCAGCGCGTCGGCCCAGTGGCGTTTGAGCATAAACACAACCAGACCAACCATAGCCCCAACATAAAATACAGCCCCAAACATGCCCGCTCTCTGCAAATCTTCATTCCGCACACCCAAAATTATCACAACCAGCAAAACCAGCAAAACAGTAACGCCGTCAAAGATGCGCTCAACTACC
>JAJRVO010000100.1 GCA_024277275.1 Chloroflexota bacterium | reverse complement strand
AGACCATACCAAGTTAAGATTTCAATCGGGCCAAAGCGGCGCGGACGACCCATTCCGAACGATGGATGACGCGGTAGACGACCCCTTTAAGACTAAGTATGATTAGCGTCTCAGGCTTTTACATCGACAAAAAATTATCGATCAAGGTTGCAGGGTTGTAAAGTAGCAAGGTAGCAAGGTTGCAGAGTTGCAAAGTTGCAGGGTTGCAGAGTTGCAAAGTTACAAGGTTGCAGGGTTGCAAAGTTACAAGGTTGCAGAGTTGCAAAGTTGCAGGGTTGCAAAAAAATAATGGGGCGTCGCCCTGCTACCCTGCTACCCTGCAACCTTGCTACCCTGCTACCCTACTACCTTGTTACCCTGCTACCTTGCAACCTTGTTTTCCAAGCGAAGCGTTGGAAAAAACTTGGATATTGCTCAACCCCCTGGTTAAATAACTGAAGGATAAATAGCTATGAACGGCATAACCTTTTGCGGCATTACCGATGTCGGAAAAAAACGCGACAAAAACGAAGATAGCCTATGGCCGCCTGCCGGCGTTTCAAAACATCCTTATGCAGGCCATCGGTGGGGGCAGTTGTTTGTTGTAGCCGACGGGATGGGGGGGCACGGCGCGGGCGATGTTGCCAGCCAGTTAACTATAAAAGCAATCTACAGCGTATACTACGACGATGATACGCCGGGGGAAAACCCAAAAGAACGTTTGCGGGCAGCCATTGCCACGGCGCATCAAAAAATCAAAGAAGAGTCTAAAACCTCCGATACAAAAGCCAGAATGGGGACAACGGTGGTAGCTGCGGTTATCCGGGATGGAAAGTTGTGGCTGGCCTGGGTAGGCGACAGCCGGGGCTATCTGCTGCGCGACAAGAAATTAACGCAGTTAACGGAAGACCACAGTATTATTTGGCAGCTATTAAAAGGCGGGCATATTACATGGGAAGAGTTGCATTATCATCCTCAGCGTTCAAGGCTAAACAATTCGCTGGTAGCGCACCGTGAACGCGCAAATGTCGATAACATTGAGGCCTACCCCTTAAAAAAAGGCGACCAGATTTTACTTTGCTCTGATGGCCTCAATAGCGAGGTCAAAGACGAGGATATTGAAAAGATATTGCTCACCCATTCTCTCCAACAAAGCGCTGCGGCCTTAATTGCCGCCGCCAAAAGCCCAAAAGAGTGGCTAAAAGGAGATGAATGGACACCTTCTGAGGGGGGTGAGGATAATATAACGGCCATTGTTATTCACGCCCTGGGCGTTAAACCGGTCGTTGCATCCCGCCCCTTAAAATGGGTTGGCCTGGTGGCAATTGTGGCAGTTCTGCTGCTGGCGCTGGTAGCAGCAGCGGCTTATTTTCTGCCGGGTAGTTGGCCTGCGCTTCCGCTTTCCCCGCCACAGGCAACCTCGCCCTCCGCTAACGCCACCGAAACAGGTGTAGAGATTACTCTGGGAGATGCGGAACCTACCCTTACCCCCAACATTCCCCCTACCGCTGCTGAAGCCGAACTCCCAGCCACGGCTACGGCTACTTTAGCCCCTGACGACACTCCAGAGCCAACCTCTACCCTGATCAGGTTCGACACCCCTACCCCCATTTCAACGGATACGCCCACGCCTGTTCCAACATTCACCTCTGCCCCTACGCTTACGCCAACAGCTATATTGACCGGCCAAATTAGCATCCCATCAGAAAAACAGCTTCTGGAACCTTTTGATGGGCAGGCATTTCCCCCCGGTCACAAAACTATCATATTTAAGTGGAAATTAGGCCAAAGTTGCGATTTGCCGCCCAACGTGGGATTTGAGCTTAGAATTTGGCAAGAAGGCGGTAAACCCGTAGGCGCGATGAACGCCGCCAACGAACAAGACAAAATCCAGTGCGAGGGTGGGGTGTACGCCTTTATGGTGGGCAATTTACAAATTGCCGCCGGAGTAAATGGAGCTACTTCCGGCAGATTTTTGTGGGATGCGCTTTTAGTCCAACTCAACCCGTATGGAGCGTATGAACAGGCGCAAAAGATGCCGGTTCAATCTTTTGTGTTAGGCGGCGAGGTTTCTTCCGGCGAAGATGCAGGGGGAGGCGGCAATTGAGCCGTTGTTAAAATTCAAACAATTTGATAATTGATAATTGATAATTGATAATTGATAATTGATAATTGATAATTGATAATTGTTAATTGATATAATTTTTCTTTCACACCGGCTCAATTTCAAGCTGCATTTGCCGCCCTAGTTGCACAATGGTAGTCCCGGCCAAAGGCGTTGGCTGGTGAGTCTCCAGGCGCGTACCCGCTATAAACGTGCCGTTTCTACTGCCCAGGTCGGCAATAAAAAATCTGCCGCCACGCTCGCTGATTTCAGCATGGCGTCGCGATATACCCTGGTGGCTAATGTTGAAAAACGCCTTGCCGTCTCGCTGACCAAATTGAAAATCGGGCGAAGTTGGGTCGCGGCCAAGCATACAGGGAAATTGGGTAATTTCTACGGGCCGACCGGGGGCAGAGACCATTTTAAGACGGACGCGTAACTGCGTTTTTTGAGGCGGTGGCGGCGTCGCCGGCAGTACCGTTGCTGGCAGCGGGGACACTCCGCTGTCATGAGCGCTGGTTCTAAATGGCGCGGGCAACGGTTTTTCTTTGGCCGGCCGGCTCCAGTAAATGAGCACAACGGCCACGCTCAAAACGATAATCAGAATGCCGCCGCAAAGAACCGGGGTTAATACGCCCCAGACACGCGTTAAGAAGCCGGGAGGCGGCGGCGGTATAATCTTGAATTCATAGGGCGCCGATGGCAGACGTTGTTCGCCCTTTGTGGTCAGTTGCAGCGTAATCTGATAACTTCTGGCTTCTTGCGCCTCCATAATATTAGCGGGCAACTGTTCTTGAATCCGGTTGCCGGGGAAAAGTTCCGGCCCAAAGCTGTAAACTTTTTGCCCGGTTTCCGTGTCGACAATAAACCCTTCATACTTGTTGAATTCCTGTTCCTCGTCCATAACCTCCAGGTCAATGGTCAGCGCTCCGGTTTGGTTGTTGACCTCAATGGATTGGATGGCAAAAATAACTTCGGGGCGACGGGGTTCGTATACAATGCCCGCTTCGGCCAGGATTATTTCTTCCTCCTGGTTTTTAATCAAAAATCCCTGTTCGTCCATAGCTTTAATCCGAAAAGCGTACTCGCCCCCAGGCTCAAAACCGGTTGTGTTGCGTTCGGCCTGCAAGGTTGCTCCCGGACTTTCAAAGATTTGCGGGTCCCCAACCTGGATTCCCCGCTTGGTGTCCCAAACCTCGACGATAACTTGAAAAATGGAATCGGGGCTGGTCAGGCTTAGGGAAACGGTGTAGATGTCGTTTGCCTCATCATAGCCCACGCCGGTAATCTCGGCGCTAACGGGTAGAGTCGGTTTAGTATATTCACGCGCAGAGAAAAAATTAAAGGTTGTGGTCAGTTTGGCGCCGTCGTTCAGGTTTACAATCAGGGCCGCCTCGTTGGGTCCTCGCCGGGCAAAAACGTTGGCTTGAGCTACTAACTGGCTGCTTAAGCCGGTCATAATCTCCTGAAACAACTCTCTGAGATCCGCCTGCTGACCAAAAGCGGAGAAGGCAAAGGTGTCTCTGGACATATCGCGCAGTTCAGAGCGGTTAAGGTTGCTGCATAAGGGGTCCTCGCACAGGCCGATGGTATGGATGGGGGTATTGGGGGCGTCGCCGGGCAGAGCTTTGTCAATTACGTTTTCATAGCCGTAAAAACTGCACGGCCCGCCCTCTCTTCGTTCATCTTTGCCGTCGGTAAAGAGGATGATGCCCCGACGTTCTTGCGGGCTTTGAACCTGCTCATCAAGCAGTTCAATGGCTTTATAGGTGGCGTCGTAAAGACATGTACTGGCTCCGGGAATGGCCTCAATCCGGTTAATGGTATTTTGCACCAGGCCATGATTATCGGTAAAGTCTGCGGCTACTTGAAGTTCGTCACCCTGCTGTATTTCAAGCTCATTGAATGGAATGACTGCCAGATACGCTGTTGGCGACGCGTTCTCAATAGCTTCCTGGGCGGCTTCACGGACGCTGCCCATAACGCTTTGCATACTGCCGCTGGTGTCCAGCAAGAGCGCCACGTAAAAAGGCGTCTGCGGGTCTCCGTAGCCGGCCGATATGGGTTCGTCGGTTCCGCCCAGTAGTGGACGTCAACTGAGTCAATATTGACTCGTGAAACAGGGCGACCGTTTCCATCCACAACAGTGAAAAACACGCTCAGCGCCAGACTATCGTCTTGCTCTTCTACGGCAGGGTAAATAACAACCACACCCTCCGGCGTCTGAGCCTGCGCGGCTGACGGCCACAAAAAACTAAGAAGCATAGCCAAAACAAGAAGAAACTTTTTACTCGTCATACTTATCTCCTCCTGCCCCTCCCGTCTTTGATTTGAGTTGGACAACTGTTGATATCTCTTTTCAATCATACCCGCAGCGTCTATTTTGTACAAATTTTAAAAAACAGTGCGCTTGAAAAACAAGGTAGCAGGGTAGCAGGGTAGCAGGGTAGCAGAGTAGCAGGGTAGCAGAGTAGCAGAGTAGCAGGGTAGCAAGGTAGCAGGGTGACGCCCCATTATTTTTTTGCAACCTTGTAACCTTGCAACTCTGCAACCTTGTAACCCTGCAACTCTGCAACCTTGCAACCCTACAACCTTGAATGATTTTTTGTCGATGTGAAAGCCTAAGACGCTATCCTCAACTCGCTCCTATTGCCGACCGCATGTTATAATGGGGCAATCTAAAATCCAAAATCTGAAATCCAAAATGATAATAGACTCTCACATCCATATGTATCCCCCCTATGTTTATGCCGACCCGGTAGTCTGGGCGCGTCAGGTTGACGAGCCTTACTGGGGCGCGCTTATGGGCGATAACCCGACCGGCGCAACCATACAAGGTTGGGCGACGGTTGAGCAGTTAATTAAAGATATGGATAGCGCCGGTATCGACAAGGTAGTTATGCAGGGGATTTACTTTCGACGCCACCAGAACTGCGTTGCCCAAAACAACTGGTACATTGATTGGCGCCGGCAATATCCGGATCGATTACTGGGCTTTGCCACGGTGCAACCTTTGGCCGGACAGCAAGCATTGGACGAAGTAAAACGGGCCGCCGATAACGGCCTGTCCGGTATTGGCGAGATTCTCCCTTACGCCCAGGGACACACCATGCAAGATGACGCCTTTTTGGCGGTGGTAGAGTTGGCTATTGAGTTGGATATCCCGCTCTGTTTGCACGGTGCGGAGCCGGTCGGCCACGATTACCCTGGTCGAGCCTATACCCCGCTGCAAGATTACGTGTGGCTGGCCGAACAGTACCCCGATTTAAAGCTGATTATAGCTCACATGGGCGGCTTGTTGCCCTATTACGAATTGAATCGCGCCACAAAGAAAATTATGCGTAATGTTTATTACGATACCGCCGCCGTGCCACTATTATATCGTCCCCAGGTTTACAAATCAATGGTAGATATTGTGGGGCCGGAGAAGATTTTGTACGGTTCCGACTATCCTCTGTTAATTTATCCCCGCAAAACACGCGCGCCCGGTTTTAACCTTTTGCTTGACGAGATCACAAGTTCCGGCTTAACCCAGGACCAATTGACCTTGATTTTGGGCGAAAATATGTATCGAATTTTAAACCTGGGGTAATACGCTACTCAACTTCCGTAGAGATAATGAGGTAATTGTTTGGAGCATTTTATTCAACCGGACGAAAGACGGTGGACGAACGACAAAAACCCAGCGCTATCGTTGCATTCGTCCGCTGTCGTTCGTCATTCGTCCTTTTTTACGACTGCCTTGAATTACCGAATCATCTCTCCGTATCAATACTCTGCATCTCAATGTTACCGGGTCGAAGTTGGTAATGATACACGTCAACCCGCATAAAATGGGCTTTGTCGACCAGATTTGCATTTTTATCCAGCCAGGCTCGGACCATATGTCGCTTGTCCCAGGTATCCTCTTCTGAAACAACCAACCATAAACTGGTAAGATTGTGGGTTAAGCCGAACATTTCTGTGCTGAGTGTGGCTTCGGTTTTGTTGTCGTTGGTCCAAATGCCTTCCAGCAGGGTGTACTTGTGGGGATAATAGTAGTTAAGGGTGTGCTGCAAATATGGCATTTGGACCATAATTGTTGAAGGGGGCGGGGAGTGGCCGGACAAGTATTCCCCTGCGGCGCGGAAATCGGCCTTGATGGGTTGTCGCTGTTGCTGCCAAATACCCATCAAATTGACAGTCAAAATCAAACCCAGGCACAGCGCGGCCAGTCGGGGTGAATGTCGCCGGACTAAAACCAGACCCAACACAACAATCAGATAAAAGGCCGGCGTGATGTATATCAGGTAACGGTCTTCAAAAATCGGTATGCGGAGCGAAACCAAATAGACGGTCACAGGCGGGAGCAACGCCCAGGCTGCCAGTAGCAAACGTTTGGTCGGCGTCAGTTTTTCGACCCTTGCCCGGCGATTTATCAAGAAAAGTCCGCATAAAAAGAGGAAAACAAACAAAATAATGGCGGTTAAGCCCACAAAACGCAGCAAGCCACTGGTGTAAAGCTGAAGCAAGAGGAAGAATTGTTTTCGCAGGGGATAGAAGGGGTGACCTCGACCGGTCCCTTCTATCAGGAAAGAAAGCTGCCAGATAACCAGGGGAAGGTAAGGCGCGGTCAGGCAGGCCATACTGATGAACCACGCTTTCCAATAGCGGCGCAGGCGACCATAGTGTAAAAGAGCCGCCGCAACATAAACAATCAACATCAGCGGCGACAGGATGTGTAGATAGAAAGAGATGCTGGAGCTAACGACAAAAACAACCCACCACCTGGCTCCGGCCCCGGAAAGCGCCTTGAGATAGGCAATAAAAGCGAGCGTGACTGTCGCCAGTAAAAAGGCATACATTTTGGCCTCTTGCCCATACCAAACCAGATAGGGCGAGGTTGCCAGTAACAGCCCAAAAAGTAGCCCGGTTCGGCGGCTAAAGCCCAATTGACGGGCAACCATGTAACCAAGCGGTACTACCAGTGTCCCCATTAAAGCCGAGGGATAGCGTAGGGCAAATTCAGAATTGCCGGTTAGGTTACGCCAGGGTCTAAGGAGCAAAAAGAAGATCGGCCCATTGTGTCCTTCTTGAGTCAGGCCCGCCAGTAGATCGCTAATGCGCCAGCCTGAAAAACGAATGGCATCGACCTCGTCGCGCCAAAGGCTCTGGGTATCAAGGTTAATTGTACGCAGTAAAAAAGCGACCCAGGCGACGATTAATACCGTCCCCCGTGTCGCTTTTTGTGATTTTAGAATACCGAAATCAGAGTTTATTTGGGTCAAGGAGTTTAAAAGTCTTCTTCTTGCCGGATTTTGATTTGGCCTCGGATTTGTAGCAAGAGAAAAACGAGAGGGATAAGTAAAAAGAATGCTATCCCACAGCATAACCAGATGTAAGCTCCCGAGACTACAATTGTATCAACCAGCTCAACTTGATCAAGGATGAAGTTGGACGGCGTCTCCTCCTCTCCTTCTTCAATAAAAACATCCTCCAGCTCTAATCCGCCTGGGGCCGGCGCGGGTTGGTTTATAGGCGGCGGTTCGCTGCCCGTTGGCAATATTGGCGATATTGACTCTACCGGCGATATGGGCGACACAATATCGGTCGCCGGTTCGGCGGGAGGTGGTTCGGCAGGTGGGGCTTCGGCAGGCGGCGGTTCAGCGGCAGGTGGTTCGGCAGGCGGCGGTTCAGCGGCAGGTGGTTCGGCAGGCGGCGGTTCAGCGGCAGGTGGTTCGGCAGGTGGTGGTTCAGGCGGTGGCGGTTCGGCAACTGGCGATTCGGCAGGGGATTGAAATAGGACATCGGCAATAACATTGTCATCGCTAATTATCAACGTTAAAGATAGGGCAATTAAAAAAAGTAAGACTATCCGCCCGGCTCCCCAATAAAGAAATAGGCGAGATACTCGTTTAAGGTATTGAGATGCATTAGCATAGAAAACAGCCCATTGGCTCATAGATGTACGCAGTCTCCTTCACATATGAGGTAGTAGTTCAAGATGTTTCGGTTCTCAAGGTTGTTCCCATAACCGTATAAACCGAGCTTGCAATAACCCGGCTATTATAGCAATATCAGGGGGCTTTTGCCAATTCCTTATTGAGTAAAAAGAATCGGTGAAGATTTGCTGTAACTGTTCTCCCCCCCCCCGGCAATAGAACGCTGATTTTCGCAGGTTTGATGCAGATGAACGCTGATATATAAAAAATTCGACGAAAATCAGCGGATATCAGCGTAGTCTGCGTTCTATTTCGGAGAAGGGACTGAATAGTTGCAAATTGCTACGGGAGACCGCTTTGTCGGCAAGCGTATTTTTATTTTGAGGAATATTTAGTGAAAGGGGTAGAATTTTCTTTGTGCAAACGTATCGTAGCCGGGCCGCAACACAAGCTGCAAATAAGGTACAGGTTTTACGGATTGTGCGGATAAAGGCAATTGATCATTGCAAAGAAAAAATCTATTCAGCCCGTGCTATCCGTGTTCAATAGTTTTGTGGATAACGCAGGCGCTGCGGGATAATATTGGCTACAGCCTAAAATACAAAGGCAGGAGAACCTGTTGTAGGGCTACTAACAGTCAACATGCAAAGGCAACCCAAAATCACTACAGAGAGGAATAACAGAATTGCCAAAAGCAAAAGTTGCTGCCGGGTAATGTTACGCATGATAAACTCGACTCATTAAACAGTTTTTCTTCGTTCCAAATTTCAGTTTGGGAACGAAACAATTTATTTATGACAAGATACCGTATTCTCTAATTTTACTCTAATTGCCATAATTCACAAGCAGCAATGTAACCAATCAAGGCGCTAACCATTTTTGGTTGTCAGAGATGGGCGGATATGATAGAATGGAGACCGTTTTTGGACCAAACGCTTTCTCATCGACCAAAAATTGTTAGCCACGGTTGCAAGGTTGCAGAGTAGCAGGTTGGGCAGTTTGCAACTTTGCTGCTTTGCAACCTTGTTTTCTGAACGCAGTCTCGGAAAAGATGTAGTTACTACGACAAGTAGCGCAAATCAAAATGTGGAAAAAGCTTTTTATAACTTTTAGCTTCATTGTTTTGGCTTGTGGCTCTCCAGCCGTTACTGTATCACAGCCAACGCGGACGCCACTGCCAACGCTGACGCCGACCCCCATATTTTACAGGTGGGATGCAGCCGAGGTGGTGCGGGCCATTAACGCGGTCGGCCTGGAATATGAAGATGCCCACGTGATGACTCAAGAAGAGTACGGGGCGCTTCCCGCTTTGGCTGCGCAAGGCGTCCGATTTTCTATCCCCTCGGTTTGCCCCGATTGTGGCGGGCTAGTGTTGAGCTTTAACGACCCGGCAGCTCTGGAAACCACTAAAACATTCTATACTGAAACCGCAATCAATCCCGATATGTCCGCCTGGGTTTTTGAAAAAGATAACATTTTATTGCAACTGAGCGGCCAGTTATCAGAAGCGCGAGCTTTACAGTATGGCGCGGTCTTGGTCAGGCTTGATTAGTACGTTAGCAAGCAAATTTTTGTACATTGAGCAAGAAATTTAAACGCAAAGGCGCAAGGGAGCAAAGGGCCAAAGAAATTTTGGCAAAGGGCCAAAGAAATTTTGGCAAAGGGCCAAAGAAATTTTGGCAAAGGGCCAAAGAAATTTTGGCAAAGGGCCAAAGAAATTTTGGCAAAGGGCCAAAGAAATTTTGGCAAAGAAAATAAAAATTGGTTCTTTCAGAGTTTCCGGACCATCGCTCGGAGGGGATTGACAAATCCCCGTATCTTGTAGCAATGACCAAGCTATGCCACTAAATATGGCTTGGATTTGGCAATCCAAGCCGAGCGATGGTCCGGAAACCCCCAAAGAGCCATAAAAATTAAAAACTTTGTGCCTTTGCGTCTTTGAACCTTTGCGTTAAATCTTTTTGGCTCTGGCTTGTTCAGGTAAGGATATAGTTTTAATCTTGACAGGCTTGTTTGCAAGTGATACGATTTCAACTCTATTAATCAAATACGGGCAAGCGCATTCAGCATCTTGCTCAAAGATTTAGCAAGACAAGGAGGTCTATAATGGCTCAAAAATTAAAGATTACATACGCCACTCTATCGGCCGATAATGAGGAGTTGCAGTCGGCTTTTGATGACGCTATCGCTAAGGTAAACAGCGAATGGCCGGGGGCGGAAGTCCCCATGTTTATTAAGGGCAAAAAGGTTCATAGCACCCCAAAGCGGGGGGATGACTATCTCGGCAAGAAAATGTATTACCTTGGCCTCACGTTTTCTATGACTTCAATAGGAAAATGAGCAGTTTGAAGCCATTTTATGCGAATCATTGCTCCAAAAACACCGTTTTTCACGCCAAAATGAGGCTTGCTGATGTCAAACACAATATCTGTTAGAACCAAAATAATCCATCCCCCCGCTTTGACGTGCTATGAAATACCCTGTCACCCACACTAACCTCTAATCTCCAGGTCGCTCACTTCCATCCACTGTCGACCCGGCGCATCAAGCAGCCCGTAACCAAAACGCCCCCACGGCGTGACAGTCATATATTGATTATCCAGCCACATCACAAAACCCAGCGGCCCTCGCGGCGAGGTGTCGCAATCTAATATGATGTTACCGTCCACTGAAAAGCGGGCGGTATTTTTTTGCCAGTTGATGACGTAAGTGTGCCACTGAGTCATCTCGACCGGCAGCGCCGCCTCGCTGACGCCAATGGCTCGCTGGCCAATGGGCCACAAGGTGTGATAGAGCGGCCCGATATTCATCAATGGCACGGCCAGGGGAGCGGTGGGCAGCAGAGCAAAAAAGGGCCAGCGGGTGGCATCCATTGTACCCGCTTTCCAGCCGCAGCCGGGGGTATTGATATCCAGCTTTATATTTGAGGGGGACGAACTGTAGAAAAACCAAATCACGCGGGGTAGAGCGGGTTGGCGCAGGCCGGTCATCATAAAAGGGTCGTTCCAAAAGCCAAAGCCCGCCGTGCCGCTCAACTCCCAGGCGGGATGGGAAAAACGCGCCCGCACCGTCATTTGGAGCGGTGGTCGCCACAAAAAGTTGCGCCGGGCTAACGCTTGATAATCGTCAATCTGGGCGTCCGTGTAGCGGGCAGCGGTGGTGTCAGTATTGACGAATCGGAGTGTGTCGCCGGCGGGTTCCAGCGCCCCATCGCCTTTGACAAAGGTTTTCCAGGGTGGTGGGATATCGGGGGGGAAGTTATTGAGGGTTACGTTTTTGGAATGCATTGAATTTACTCCCCGCCGCGCCTGATGGAGCCGACCACCCAACTCAGGCTGATGGTCATCAACAGCCCCAGGAGAACGGCCCAACCAAAATTTAGATTGATTTGAAGACTCAAGGCTGCTCCGCCCAGGAGTAATCCCAGGCCGCTCACCATGAGCAGTCGCTGGAAATGGGGATGTTGCAACGATGGTTCCTGGCCGGACAACTTTGTGTGGGCGACGCGTCGCCAAAAACGAACTAAATCCCAGGCTGCCAGCGACGCCACTACGCCGAAGAGCATCCAGACAGCGGATAACTCCAGTCTGACTCCCAAAGCGGCCAGGCCGATAAATGCGACCAACCCGATAGAGGTAGCCCAATCCCAATTGTGCCAGACGCCGGCCAGCCAGAGGAAGCCCAAACCTGTAACTATGGAAGCCAGAACCCATTGATCGCCCAGCGCGTAGCCAAGCGCCAATACTAATGTGGCAAACATAATGCCGATCATTGCAAAATTTTTCATGAGATGTTCCAGACCTCAAAGGTTGTGCAAACGAGTTTGCCAAAACCTTTGAGGTCTCTGTCTTATCGCCGGAAGGGCAAACGGCTGAGCGCGGCGCGCGCTATCTGGTAAAAGGGCGTGTCCACCGGCCAATCGACCACCTGAATTTCGGCTTCTCTAAGTCTGGTCAGGAGCATTTTTCGCTCAACACGGGCAATTTGGGAGGCCAGGTTTATGGCGGCGCTTTGCGCTAAGCCTTTGCGCTCAAAAGCAACGGGGTCGGGGCTGATGACCAAAAGCCGGTAGCCCCGCGCCCGGAGTTTAATCAACATATCCGAGTCTTCTGACAGTAAGGGGCTGATCAAAACTAGCTGAGAACGGACGGGAAAGAGGCGCGTCGGCAGGTGTTCCAGCCGCTCAAAGACTTTGCCATCGCCTTGTTGAGCCTGGGCCAACGCCCTGATAATGCGCTCTCGCTGCACTTTGCCGTAGCCGGAAAAGATCCAATTGAGCGAGCGGCCATAAATAAACAGCCCCACCCGATTACCCCCATCCAAAAACGTGTCGGCCAGCGTGGCCGCCGCCTGAATACTGTACTCAAAAAGCGATTCTTGCCCGCAACGAGCGTCGCTTTGCCGGCGGGCATCCAATATCAGGCCGACATCGACGACTCGCTCCTGTTCAAACTCGTTGACAAAAAGCGTTTGTTGGTAACGGGCGCTGGCTCGCTCGTTAATCCATCGCAGCGGGTCGCCGGGCTGATATTCACGCACCCCAAAAAACTCAATTCCGGGACCGCCTTGTCGGGCCGGAATAAGGCCGGAATAAACCCCGGTTTGGGGCGGGCGGATAGCCACTTGCTTAACCCTGACAATTTCCGGCAAGACCATAAACTGATTTGGGGCAGACAGGATCGCCCTTTTTTCAAAGAGTCCCAAATAGTCCCTGGTTATCACGCTGACGTTTAAGAAACGGTATAACCCGCGCTTGCCCTCAACAGTATATTCCAAAGTAATCGTTTGATCGGGGTGGAGGGTGGTCAAGAGGTTGGTTTTTCCGCGGAGTACCTTTAGCGAGGGAGGAACAGTGTCGACCAGATACGCCTCCTCTAATGTGGGTCCCTGATTGGTGACGCTCAACGTAACCGTCACGGCCTGACCGGGGATAACCCGGCCGGCGCTAAAGCTCCGGTCAATTTTTAGCCGGGGCGACTGCGGCTCATAAAGTAACCCTGCCGCCAGGTAGACCATAACCGGAATAGCCAACGCCAAAAACTCCCCATTCCGAGAGTCTAAACCCAGGATGATAAGGCCATAGATTATCAAAGCAAGCAGCAAGTTATTTTTCATTGCACAAAAGTGTGGACACTGAGTTCATTGATGGGATTTGCTCGTAGTAACCGCTTTAGCGGTCAAATTTAACGGCTGAAGCCGTCACTACGAACTATCAAATTACCCTGCCTCAGCGCCTAAATGATGAATTTTTCCTAATTCATCATTTATCGTTCATCATTCATCATTCATCATTATCAACAACCGGCACGGGCGTTTGTTCAACAATCGCCGCAATAATCTCGTCGGCGGCCCGGCGTTTCATCCACAGGCCGGGGTCTAAAATTAAGCGGTGGATAAGGGCCGGCAGGGCGAAACGCTTTACGTCGTCGGGCAGCACGTAATCTCGACTTTCAAGAACGGCTTGAACGCGAGCCAGTTGCATAAGAGCCAGAGAGCCACGCGGGCTGGCCCCCACCGCCACCCGTTTATCCCGGCGCGTCTGGCCGACCAGAGAGACAATGTACCGTTCCAGATCGGGATGGAGATAGATTTCTTCTATCGCCTCGCGCATCGCCAGTAACTCGGCTGCGTTGGTCACTTGTTCCAAAGTTATTTCTTCGCGGCGTCGCTGCTGACGGCGTCTTAAAATTTCCCGCTCATCTTCCGGCGATGGATAACCCACAGCCAGCTTCATCAAAAATCGGTCAAGCTGAGCCTCAGGCAGGGGGAAAGTGCCCTCGTACTCAATGGGGTTTTGGGTGGCGATAACCAGAAAGGGTTTTGGCAGGGGCATTGTTTGGCCTTCCAAAGTTACCTGCCGCTCTTGCATAGCCTCCAGCAGCGCCGATTGCGTTTTGGGCGAGGCCCGGTTGATTTCATCGGCCAGAATAATGTTGGCAAAGATGGGACCGGGACGCAACTCAAAGCGACTCTGGGCGCGGTCGTAAATGTAGCTGCCGGTGATGTCGCCTGGCAGGAGGTCGGGCGTAAATTGAATGCGCTTGAACTCAAGCCCCAGGGCGGCGGCAAAGCTTTTGGCGATGAGGGTTT
>JAJRVO010000099.1 GCA_024277275.1 Chloroflexota bacterium | reverse complement strand
TATTATGAAAAAATCATCATCAAAGGTTCACTGGATTTTCACGCGCTCTGTTTAAACTTAAGGTATAAGTCAATAGAGATGATTTGGTAATTGCTTAAAGCGTTTAGTCAATCGGACGAAAGACGATGGGCGAACGACAAACACCCAGCGCTATCGTTTTATTCATCTGCCGTCGTTCGTCATTCGTCCTTTTTAGGAACGGTGATTAAATAACTTGCGCATTTCACAAATTGGTAATTGGTAATTGGTAATTGGTTATTAGTTACTCGTTCAATTACCAATTACTAATTACCAATTACACAACCCAAATAGGGAAGTTATTTAATTCTCATTCCTTAACGGCTACATTGAACTACCAAATCTTCTCCAACAATCAAAATAGTTATTGAAAGGAGAATTAACTGATGAAATATTTAGGCGTACTGTTAGCCGGCGGATTGACGTTGCTGATAGTTTTGGTTGTGGGTATCTTTAGTTTTTTGCCCCCGGAAGCATCCCCCCAACAAGAAAACACAGCAGCAGTTGAACCGGCAGCGCAACAACCAGCCGCAGAACAAGTTACAATATTGGACACGTCACAGATTGAAGCCGACCTTGCCCAACGCGAGGCCGCTTACCAGGCCCAGATTACGCAGCTAGACCAGGCTTTGCAAGAGCGACAAACAACCTACCAGTCGCAAATAGACCAATTGACTGTTCAAATCTCAATGACGCAAAAACAACTTAATGACCTTAAAGCCCAAGAGCAAAATATGCTGGCCCAGGTTGCCCAACTAGAGGCGGCCCGCGCTGAACGATTGCCGGTTTATCAAACCCAACTGCAACAGGCCCAGGAGCAATATAACGCCCGCTATGCCCAAATGCAAACCCAACTCAGCCAGATTCAAACAAAACTGGCCGAGGCCAATGCCCAACTGGGACGATGAGGGAAGCTTCACTTTTAGCAAGGGAGCAGAGGTGCGGGGGTGTGCAACTTGTTTATACAGGATCGGGGGAGCAGACAAGAGTCCCCAATCCAAAATCCAAAATAAATTTATAGGAGACTAATCATGAAACGTAGTTTAGGTTTAATTACCGCCGGTGGCTTTACCACCATTGTAGCTCTGGTTATTTTTTTCTTAACGCTCTCAACCCTTGTTTATCCGGCTCAATCCAATCAAGCCGAGACCCCTCCAACCGTAGAGAGTGTTGTCAATCAACAAGTTGACGGTTCCCAGGTAGAACAGATTAATGTTGCCGCCACGGCTCAGGCTGCAAATCAACAAATCGAAGGCGTTATTCAAGAGCGGGAAGCGACTTTAAAGGCTGAAATAGCTCAACGCCGGCAAGCTCTAACGGAATTGGACCGCGACTCTTCGGCAAAAATTACTGATATGGAGGCCGCAAGAGTGCAACTTCAGGCCCAAATGGACCAGGCAACGGGAAATATTCAATCCACACAAGCCAACATCAATGCCCTGCAACAAGCTATTCAAGATGATGACACAGCCTATCAAAATCAGTTGGTAGCAATGACCAACGCCGAAGATCAACTCCGGCTTGAGCTGGAAAAAACAACCAGTCAGTTAAATGTTGCCTACAATGAATTAACCCAACGTCAGGCCCTGGCCCAACAAGCCGCAGCCCGGCAAGCTGCCGCCGCAGCGGCGGCACAACACAGCGCCGGTCGTTACGATGACGATGATGACGGCGGTCATCATGAGGATCATAACGATGACCACGACGACGATGACGACGATGACCACGACGACGATGATTGAGCAAAATCAAAAATGCTCGTAGCGGGTCCGTGATCCGTGTTCCAAACCTGGAATTGCCGAACCTGTTCTGAGCCTTTCGAAGGAACACGGATCCGGCCAGAACAAGTAACGGCTTTGAAAGCGCCAGTTACAAAACCAAAACAGATATGAGAGATAAATATGGCTGATAAAACAAATCCAACCCATAACAACAAACAATATAATCGCCCCCCATCAAAAATGGGGCAGCGAATCAATATTACGCTGACGGCCCTGGGACTGGCCGGTTTGGTGGCAGGTTGCAACACCGCGGCGGCTCAGGTTAACAGCCCCAATACTCAACAAACCATGCCTACGTCTGCGCCACCCTCTCCCGCCTTAACCCCAACACCGTTAGCGCCTACCGCTACTCCAGCGACCATCTCGTCTCCCACGACCACTCCCTCGCCCACCCTTTTGCCTTCGCCCACCCTTTTGCCCACCGCTACCCCCTGGCCTACACCCGCAGCCTGGTCTCCGGCCTCATTTACGCCTCCCACGCTTGAACCTGTGCCTGTTGTTCCCATCGTATCCCAGGTTTGGACCGGCGTTACTCCGGTAGGCTACTCTCCCCCTGACGGCGTTGATGTTTTTGGCAACACCATTTTGCGCTGGACCTATTACGGCGGCCTGGCCGAGGATGAGTGGTTTGACATCAAAATCAAACCGCTTGACAGCGAAGACTCCGTTTTTGTAGATTGGAGCAAAACAACCGAATATCAACTGCGTGCCTGGAATGGCTGGAAACCCGGCCTCTATACGTGGCAAATCGGCATTGTAAAAGGCTATAAAGAAGGCGAAACCAAACACTTTATTGCCGATACGGGCCGCGACAGCCAAAAATTCATCATCAAATGGCAAGCCATTGGTCATGGCGGCGATAGTGGCGGTAGCGGCAATGGCGGCGGTGGCGGCGGCAGTAGTTCCGGCGGCGGCGGCGGTGGCGGCGCCTCCGGCGGGTCCTAGCCACAGCCTGTTGTTTTACCTGCTGTAACTGCTTAGCCTATCTGGCTTAACACACCTCTTTTACGGAGGCACGGATTTGAGACTGTTAATCCGTGCCTCCGCGTTCCAAATCTAAAAAGGAGTATTGATAAAATGAACATCAAACGAACCATCCCCACTATAGTCATTATTGGCGCCCTACTATGCGTGGGAGGGATACTGATACTTCAGTTGTTTTCAGACAACAACAACCCTCCGGTAATCAAAGAACCAAACTGGGATTCTCCCCAAACCCGCGCTCTTATGGAACGCGCTTGTTTTGATTGCCACAGCAATGAAACCAAATGGCCCTTGTACTCCTATGTACCCCCTGTGTCCTGGATGATTGCGCGCGAGGTTCAAGAAGGGCGTGCAGAATTAAACTATTCCGAGTGGTCTGCGGCTGAAGAAGATGAGTCAATTGAAGCGATTTTAGAAGGAGAAATGCCCCCCGAAAACTACTTAATGCTCCACCCAAAAGCGCGTTTAACCAAAACCGAAACCGAAACCTTGATTTCCGGGCTAAAAGCAACCTTTGGCAACCGGAGCGGTGAAGAGCATGAGTTTGGCAATGAGAATGACACGCATAAAGAAGGCGAGGAGAAAGCTAAAGAACACGATGATGACGATGACGAACACAACGAACACAAGGAGAAAGATGACGACGATGATTGAGGCAACACAACCCCGCTCTAACTGGCAATGGCGCAGCCATTCTTTTAAAGCTATGAACACCAATGTCCATACCTGGCTCTACAGCCAGGTTGCCGATAACGAGGTATTAACTGATACGCAGCGATTGTTTGCCAGTTTTGAAAAACGGCTATCCCGGTTTGACCCCGACAGCGAATTATCTCGACTCAATGCCTGCGAACGGGAAGCGTTTCAAGCCAGCCCCACCCTAATAGATGCGGTAGAGGTTGCCCTGTGGGCCGCTGAAGTCACCGGCGGCCTCTACGACCCAACCATTCTCTCTAAATTAGAAAGGGCAGGCTACGACCGCAGTTTTGAAAAGGTTGCCGGGGCAGTCCCATTTACTTTTTCTCCCTCGCCCTCTGCCCCGCCTGCCCGCGCCCGTGCTTTTATGCCCCCTTTTAATTTTCGCTCCGTTCAACTCAACCGAGCCGGTAAAAAAATTTACAAGCCTGCCGGCGTGCGGCTAGATTTAGGCGGCATAGGCAAAGGCTGGACGGTGGACCGGGCTGCCGACAGGTTGCAGGGACTTGGTCCCTTCTTAATTAACGCTGGGGGCGACATTTTTGCCTATCAAACGCCTCCCGGCAAAAAAGGGTGGGAGATTGACCTGATTCATCCTTTAAAGCCGGAGCTTTTTATGGCCAGAGTCTATCTTCAGCACCAGGCCCTGGCCACATCAACCATCGCCAAGCGTCGCTGGCAGCAAAATGGCCGCGTAATGCATCATCTCATTGATCCCCGCACGGGGCAACCGGCCCAAACCCGCGCGCTCTCCGTCTCCGTAATAGCCGATAGAACCTCTATGGCCGAAGTTTATGCCAAAGTAGCTTTAATTTTGGGAACACAGCACGGCCTGGCCTATTTACAAAGCCTGCCCGGCGTGGAAGGATTAATGTATACGGCTGAGTCTGAAATCATCTACACCGCCGGGCTAGAGCAGATGTTGGACAAGCTAGAACCGGCCGGATATGTTAATTGAGGGTAAAAGTTCCCATCAATAATTTGGGGTGACTGCTACCCTGAAAGGTTGGAAGGCTGGAAGAATGGAAGGTTGGCAAAATTGTCCAATCTTCCATTTTTTTATTTTTAATCAATAGACATTATACCGATTAGACTTATGTTAATCTAGTAAGAGCAGAATTTTCAGAATGATAGAATCAAAATTCTTTAATTCTGAAAATTCTGCTCTCAATAGCAGGCAAAAAATGAACCACATTTAAATTGATATAATCTCTAATGCCCCCGGGTTTTTGAGAAGATACGGTAAACCGTGAAAATTTTGTCATAATTGTTTCATCAAAATATCACAACCGGTAGATACACTACGTAAGGATTGAGATGATTCGGTAATTGTTTGGAGCGTTTTAATCAACCCGACGAACGACGAATGACGAACGACAAAAACC
>JAJRVO010000098.1 GCA_024277275.1 Chloroflexota bacterium | reverse complement strand
TTGGGCTGGTTTTTGCCGGCTTAAGAGCAGAATTGGCAGAATTAACGAATCAAAATTCTATCATTCTGGAAATTCTGCTCTTAAATACCCGCAATTGCAACAATTTTTACACCCTAATTGTCAAACCGGGAATTGCTGGTCAAATACTCAATTTCTAAAACCT
The DNA here is from genome assembly GCA_024277275.1 of Chloroflexota bacterium. Lineage (GTDB taxonomy): Bacteria > Chloroflexota > Anaerolineae > 4572-78 > J111 > JAJRVO01. Next base: position 5,849 of record JAJRVO010000098.1, on the reverse strand, counting down.
TTAGGGTCTGTTTTCTGCCAACTGCGTAACTCCTATCACAATCAAATCAGAGCAAAAATTGAAAACACAAAAACTTTTACGGCTTGTTATTTTACTACCCATTATTCTGCTATTACGTCCCTCCGCCGGTCAGGCGCAGGATTTTCCGGATGTTTGCCAGCAGCCAGAAAATATTTTGCCTAATTGCACCTTTGACAACGGATTGGACCGCTGGCAACCGTTTACGGAAGCGGGATCGGCCAGTTTCTCTGTGTTGCAAGGCGGAGGCGAGTGCCACGCCCCGCTTTGTCCGGCGGCTTACATCGTTGTCGAGGACCACTTTGTCGGCGGTCTGTACCAGCAAGTGTCGGTGACAAAAGGTAACAACTACTATACCAACATTGTCTGGCTGGTTTTCGACTCAATAGCAAATGATCCCGGAATTCACAGCGCTACAGGGGGTATTGGTCGACGGATTGGTCTTGATCCTTTTGGCGGGACCGACCCTAACTCTCCCAACATTGTCTGGGCGCCCGACAACTGGCGTAACGATTGCAAGATTTGCAATATTGAAGAGGCAACAGTTACCGCCCAGGCTGATACAATAACTGTATTCTTAAGACTTGATGATACCTGGAAGCTGCGTGCCGCCGAACAAGGTTTTCCTGTGCCGCCCATTAAGGACCAGTTTTGGATTGACGATATCGGCCTTAAGCAAGTGGGCGGAGACGCCATCTCCGCCGAACCCCCTTCAACCGACACGCCCGTACCGCCGCCGCCAACCGATATCCCTGAGTCACCGACCAACACGCCGCCTCCGCCTGATGATACGCTTACCGTAGCGTTTACAGCTACCGCGGTAGCTACGGCTACCGCGGTGGCTTTGGTAGAAACGCCCACCCCTGAACTGGCCCCGCCTATAGCAACGCCTACCCCGGTTTCTACCAACACGCCGCCGCCCGCTCTGCCAACGCTTACACCGACAACCACGCCATCCCCAACCAGCACGCGACCACCGCCCGCGCCAACTCGTCCTCGTCAAGCTACGCCAGAGTCGGAAACATCCGAACTCCCTGTTCTGTTGGGAGCGGCCGGAACTACAATTTGTATCGGCGGAGTGATTTTGGTAATGGCAGCCGTTGTTATGGCCGGCTTGGTCTGGCTTTATCGGTTGGGCTGGAGTCGTGCAGAAGAGGATGATGTTGATGACGAACTTCCCCCCGACTCGCCTCCGGCTGAACCTGATGATACCCCGGTTGATGAGTCGGTTGTAGAGGAAGATGTTGAAATTGACGATGAGTGATTAAAGTTGCAGGGTTGCAGGGTTGCAAAGTTGCAAAGTTGCAAAGTTGCAAAGTTGCAGGGGTGCAGGGGTGCAAAAAAAATGATGTAGCGCCTTGCTACCTTGTTACCCTGCTACCCTGCTACCCTGCTACCTTGCTACCCTGCTACCCTGCTGAGTGTCCGTTAGCAAAATCTAAAATCTAAAACCTGTACTGAGCAAAGGGCATATCGAGCAAAGTCGAGATGTCGAAGTATCCAAAATGAATTAGAGGAGTAATATGTCCCAAAACAACACGCTATCCAGTATGCCCGCTACCATTATCCTGCAATGTATTAGCTGTGGCAACACATATCCCATTGATGAAATCCGCTACCTGTGCGATTGCGGCGACCTGCTGGACGTTTGGCACGATTTAGAATTGCTGCGCTCCCAAATCAATCGGGGTCTGTTTGATGGCCGACTCAGTGGCGCGCCCGGCCCGCGAGTCGCCCCCACCGCTAACTCCGGCGTTTGGCGCTACCGCGAAATTATTCTCCCGACCACGGTCAACAACATTGTCTCCCGTCCCGAAGGCAACACCCCAATTTATGAACATAACAGCCTGTCACAATGGGTCGGCTCACAAAACTTCTTTCTAAAGCATGAAGGCGAGAACCCCACCGGCTCTTTCAAAGACCGGGGTATGACCGTTGGCGTGACCCAGGCCGGGATTATGGGGGCCAAAGCCGTTGCTTGCGCCTCCACCGGCAATACCTCGGCCTCGTTGGCCGCTTATGCAGCCCGGGCCGGAATTCCGGCTTTCATCTTTATCCCATCTGGCAAAATAGCCGCCGGAAAATTAGCTCAGGCTCTGGCCTACGGAGCGCACACCCTCCAGGTACAGGGCGATTTTGATGACGCCATGCGCCTGGTGCGTCAGGTATGCAACCAAATGGGGATTTACCTGCTCAACTCACTAAACCCATTTCGACTGGAGGGTCAGAAATCGATTGTATTTGAGATTTTGCAGGGCTTTGGCTGGCAATCGCCCGATTGGATTGTGCTTCCCGCCGGAAATCTGGGCAACACCGCAGCCTTTGGCAAAGCCCTTTACGAGGCCCAACAACTGGGCCTGGTGAACCGGATTCCGCGCATTGCCGCTGTGCAGGCCGAGGGAGCCAGTCCATTTTATCAAAGCTACCAAACAGACTTTGCCGAGCATAAAACAATGAAGGCTGACACCGTCGCCACGGCTATTCGCATTGGCAACCCGGTTAGTTACAAGCGAGCCATTCGCACCCTGGAGTGGACCGATGGCGTAGTTGCCACTGTTACCGATGACGAAATTATGAACGCCAAAGCCATTGTCGATAGGGCCGGTATTGGCTGCGAACCGGCTTCGGCTGCTTCGGTGGCCGGAACGCGCAAATTAATTGCCGAAGGCGTCATCAAGCCGGAGGAAACGGTCATCGGCATTTTAACCGGCAACCTGCTTAAAGACCCTGCCGCCACAGTTGACTACCACACCGGCGCCTGGTCAAGCGCTCAATTTGCCAATCCGTCGGTGCAATTAGAACCGGATATTGCTGCGGTGAGAAAGGTGATTGAGAAGAGATTGTGAGAAACTAAATTTTTTCCAAGACTTAACTTGGAAAACAAGGTAGCAAGGTTGCAGGGTTGCAGGGTAGCAAGGTTGCAGGGTAGCAGAGTTGCAACCCTGCAACTTTGCAACTCTGCAACCTTGATTGACAATTCTTTGTCAATGTAAACCAATAAAACCCCAGTTTACTTGTCATACAGTGGAGGTATATTTATGAAAATAAAAGTTGGCGTTTTAGGGGCAACCGGCGCAGTTGGGCAGCGATTTTCTCAGTTGCTGGCGGATCACCCCTATTTTGATTTAGTCGTGTTGGCCGCTTCTGAGCGGTCGGCCGGTAAAAGTTACCAACAAGCAACCAATTGGATTTTGCCGGAGCCTATACCTGCCCATTTGGGCCAGATGACCGTGCAAGAGATGTCGACCGGCCTGGATTGCGAGCTGCTGTTCTCTGCGCTGCCCACCGATTCGGCCCGTAAGTGGGAAAGCCGCTATGCAGCCGCCGGTTACGGTGTCTTTAGCAACGCCGGCGCCCACCGCATGGACAGCGATGTGCCGCTACTCATCCCCGAAGTAAACCCGGAACACCTGGATTTACTAACCCATCAACAGGTCGGGCGCGGCTGGGAGCGCGGCTTTATTGTCACCAATCCCAACTGCACCTCTATCCCTATGACAATGGCGCTGGCCCCGCTTCAACCCCGATTTGGGGTTGAGACCGTTGTTGTCACCTCCTTGCAAGCGCTCTCCGGGGCCGGGTATCCCGGCGTGCCCAGCCTGGACGCCATCGATAATGTCATCCCCTTTGTGGCCGATAGCGAAGAGATCAAAATGAATGACGAACCGAATAAAATGTTGGGCGCTTCTGACGGCCGGCAGGTGACGACAGCCGGAATTACTATCAGCGCTCACTGTAACCGGGTGCCGGTTAGTGATGGACATCTGGTTACGGTATCGGTGCGTTTTAAGCAAAAACCCTCTCTGGGCGATATTCTGGAAGCGTGGACGATGTGGAATCCGTTGCCCCAAAAGTTAAACCTGCCCTTTGCCCCCACGCCTCCCCTGGTTGTCCGGTCAGAGGATAATCGTCCCCAACCTCGCCTTGACCGGGACGCCGGACGGGGAATGGCGACCACCATTGGCCGCCTGCGTCCCTGCACGGCGCTGGACGCGCGCTTTGTTGCCCTGGCTCACAACACCATTCGGGGGGCAGCCGGAGGCTCTGTCTTAAATGCTGAGTTAATGTATGCCCAGGGGATGCTTGAAACTTTCAAAGAAAAGGAGGCTACTCACCATGTATCCACGTAAAACTATGGCCGATTTTTTAGGCGACCGGGTCTTCTACCGTAATCTGCATCCTGCCGACCCCGCCCTGCCCAGTTTGGCCGATATCTGGCAGGAAATTGGGCTGGACAGCTTTAGAGTGCCGCGCAAAACCGAGCCAATCTATGCCGCTGCCGCCATTCGTTTTTTACAGGCTGCCCAGGCCCAACGGGGTCAACCCCCGCTGGAGCGTTTTCTCTTTGTGGGCGACACGCCGATGAACGACGGAACCGTTGCTAAAAATATGGGGCAATACCTGCCTATGCGAGGCTTTATAGGCGCAGACAAATTATCCCAGTCCAAAACAGTTAATATAGAAGGGCCGCTGATGCTGGCTAATCGCTGGCAAGCCCTGGTTGATTTTTTGGATTGGACGCAAAGCGAAGGCTTTACCTTTGACGAGCGTACCGCCCTGGTGCTTGATTTGGATAAAACAACCCTCGGCCCGCGAGGGCGCAACGATAAAGTTATTGACCGGGCGCGGGTCACGGCGGTGCGTTTGACCGTGGAAGAGCTTTTGGGCGGCAGTTTTAACGAGACTGCCTTCCGTAACGTCTATGACTGGCTCAACCAGCTTGAATACCACCCCTTCACCGGCGATAATCAGGACTATCTGGCCTATATTAGCTTGATGGTTGTCGGCCAAATTTATCCGGTTGAGCGTCTATGGGCTGATCTGGAAGACGGCAGCCTGACCGGTTTTCATCAATTTGTCACCCTGTGCGATGCCCGGCAAACCAAAATGAGCGAAGGGTTGCTGACCGCCCACCGAGAAGTAACCGGCAACATGGCTAAAAAAGACCCCACGCCTTTTAAGAGCTTCCGCTTTCAAGAATATCATACAACTGTGGCTTTGATGGATGCTCTGCCGGATGACGCTTCTGAGGCCGATATCCTGGCCGGCGAGATTGTCATCACCGGCGAGGTGGCCCAAGTTGCCGAACAACTGGCTGCCCAGGGCGTTCTCACCTTTGGTCTCAGCGACAAGCCGGACGAAGCCTCCGTGCCCACCGCCGAGGCCGCCGAGCAAGGCGCTTTGCCTCTTCACCGGGTGACAATGAAAGTGGTGGGAGGACTTGAGATATAGGACAAGGCAATTTTCTCGTTCCCAAACTCGAGTTTGGGGACGAGAAATTTGCCACTTTTTGCCAAAAATTTGCAATTCGACCTGGTCGCAAGTAAAATGATAAGTGTTATAAATACGGTAACTTATCTGTTATGATCAGGTCTGTTTCAACAAGACTTCATACTGATCCACATCTCTTTATTCAATAAACCCCATCATAGGGTTTATTCTTCTCTCCTAACCCCTTTAAATATTTGCATACTGAGCCTCAGTAGCACATTTTAATAAACAAAAATTTGCGACTATTCAGGTTTTTGGCTGGCGTCTTTCATGATGCCGCTGACTTTATGTTGGTGGGGAGGCGGCGCCTAACTTGTGTAAGTTTATGCTGATTGCAGAGATTAACCGGTTGTTGTAACAATGCGGTGGTGAGAAACCCAAGCGTAAACGTCTAGGGCTTCAGTTAACTCAATGGGTTTCTCTAAGAGCGTGTTTCTTAAAGACCGCAGAGGTTTTTTGCGAGATATTTTTAAGCGAATTTGCCCCGATTATGACCCTAACTTACAGTTAAAATGGACTTTAGAAACCTCTGCGGTCTGGCCCACACAATTTAAGAAACA
>JAJRVO010000097.1 GCA_024277275.1 Chloroflexota bacterium | reverse complement strand
CCATATCGAACGGGGTTACGGGGTCTGGAACCGGGTTAGAATTGAGTGCAGGGGCCAGGAGATGGCGTTCTACATTAACAATCAGCCTGTAATGAAAACCAGCGACCCCCGTTTGACCGAAGACGAGATTGTCCTGGTCACGTATAACGAAGGCTACCTGGAAACCGCCTTTGATAACTTTAAGTTGTATGAATTAGAAGCGCAACCTACCGCCACGCCTACCAACACACCCCAACCCGCACCGACGGATACGCCCACCCCCCCCGGCTTATGAATTCTCTGTGGATGATCCTGTCGATGGCAGCAGCCCGGACTTTAGGAGCTTGACCGTAGCCCACGATGAAACGATGATCTATATCACCATTGTCTTCAACTCAGAGAGCGATGTCCCAAACGCCGGTAATTTTGTTTACATGTATGGCGCAAATCGACACGTCATCAACTTTAATGCCGGTTCCTTTAAGCTAAGAAAGGACGCGGGGGCAGACGGTCACTTTGAGGAAGTGGTTTACTCCGGTTTAATTGCCAACCTATCCGGCAATTCTATCCAGATTGAAGTACCCGCCGAGTACATCCCGGACATTGTGGGGAAAAAGATTTGGGCTTACTCTATGGCAAGCAAAGACAGAATCCCAAACAAAAATTAAAACTTGTCTCTTTGGTTAATTTTAATATAACCGGTCATCTGATATTAACCAGACATCACAAAATCCACAGATTCACACAGATGGACACAGATAAAATCAAAATATAAGAATATAAGAATCTGAGTATATCTGTGTCCATCTGTGGACTATGTAAGAGCGCTGAATAGATACGTTTTCTCCTTGTCTAATAATATGGAACCACAGGACTTTCTACTTCTGTGGCGCCAGGGTCAGAAGAACTTTGTTTGTTACTGATAGACCACATAGCTTAAAAAACGCCCAGAGCTATTAAAACATCGCATGGGCTGTAGGCTACCCGGTACAAGTTTCCGGGAAACGATAGAAAAAAACGGTCTGATAACACCCACAGTTTAGTTTGAGCAATGGGTAATACAATATCTTTGCCTGCCCCCAAGCGGCCCCCAATTTCCCAGAAGTCGGATGAAATATTGAGTTTTGCAACCATTTGGGGAGTAATTGGCATTAACCCGCCATTGAGGGTAATAACCAGCAGGTTAAGCGCCAGGCCAAAAGTTAATAGTGAAAAGCCAGACTGTTTGCGATTAAACCAGGCAAAGAGCAACAGAAAGGCTTGCGAAATAACCAGACCGGCGGCAACCAGGCTGTCAGTTCCTGACCGCAATATCAGGATTTGGAACGCCACTGCCACCGGCGCTAACCAAAGCCATTCAAACTCAGGGACCATCAACTGACGCCCCTTGAATTTAGCGCGGACTAAACTAATCAACAGGCCAAAAAAGATGGCCGATAAGAGCAAACTCATGGCATCTTTTTTGACCTGTTATTTATAGGCTTCCGGGAACCATTATTGCCGTTTCCATTATAATTGGGATGGTTGAGTATTTGCGCAGAAAAATCGGCCAGCGATGAAGCGTGGATAGAAAGGACTAAGGCCATATCTTCTGGTGAAAGATTAATCGGCTCTTTGTTAGGTTCTACCTGCAACGCCTTAGCGGGGTCTTTAAATAACAGGCTTCTAAACTCGTCGTCAATCGTTGCGGCAACTACCAAGTCGCATAAACTTACTCTTGGATGATGCGTTTTTTTTCTTGTAATACTGTGCTGGTGAAGTGATCTGCATCCATTCCATTACCTGTCGTCTGGTTTTGTAATTGAATATCTTGCTGCCGTACACTTTTGATAGTAGGTTGGATTGAATGGATAAACACGGACAATCCGTCCAAAACGTGTTGGGTTTCGCCCAAAATTATGCTAAAAAGTGGATAATGAAACCCAACCTGGCCCGGATTATCAGATGGTTTTGGCTCAACCCAACCTACTCCTTAAAAATGGACGGTAGTGAAATTGAATATAATAAAATTGACATATAGCGCCGGCTAATTTATGAAAGTTAAGAATTTAAATCGGTAATCCGTTGCCGGCGAACGCCTTGAAATGAATTTCAGGCTGCCAGGCAAAGGCCGAAATATCGGACGATAAATCGGACTGATTCACGGCTGTTTTATCTGAGTTGCTGCTTTTGAGTCGGTTTTTAACCGACTTTGTATGATCAGCCCAGAGTTTCAACTCTGGGCCAACGCCGGACGGTATTACCGGATTATTTAGGAATCGGGATTAAATAACTGTCTCATTTCAGAGCGCAGTAAATGGTAATTAGTAATTAGGGATTGGCTTAATAACCAATTACCATTTACCAATTACAATGTTGAGGGACAGTTATTTAATTCTCATTACTTAATTAATCGAAATAAATCAGTCGACGCTATATGCGGCGATCAACAACAACCGCCATCATCGGGAGCGCCGGACCCCAACACAAATAAAACTAGGGTTAGCACAACCAGCATCAATCGCACACGACGCTGATCAAAACGACCGGCAAACAAATAGAGATTTCTTTTCAACATGTGACACCTGTTCCTTTCCTAAAGATTAATAAGTGGAACAAGTATGACATAGAGGGTTCGGTATAGGGTTCGGTATAAGCGCTTGCAAAAAAAAAACGCCAGTTTTAAGCTGGCGCTTCTACCTCGTTCCCAAACTGAAGTGTGGGAACAAGAATGGGAAAGCCGGCGTTTTTAGCTAAATCTTACCCAATTAATTTCTGGTACAACTCCCTGGTTTTGTCTGAAACAGGCGCATCAACCTCCTCTCTAAGTACTTTCCCACATTCCTGAAATTGTCGTATAACTGCTGCGTTGTTCCCTAGCCCGGCGTGGGCGCGCATTGCTATACGATGCGCCTCTTCGTAGCTGCGGTCTTGCAATAATATTTTACCGCAATAACGTAGAGCTTCTCTGTATTTATGACCCTCCAGATAATACCCGGCCAACTCCCAATTCGCTTCCAAATATCGCTTAGCAAGTCGCTGCCGCTCTAGCCAGGCCCATTCTCTATCCACCTCTGCCAGATAAGGCCCCTGATATAAATCGACAGCAGCTTTATAGGCTTTCACTTGTTCGGTTGTTGTCTTGGCAGTTTTGGCCCTGGCTATTTGTCTGTCAAATTCTTCAACATCATAGATGTAATCTATGCTCCAATTAAATGCGTAGTATCCGCTACCCTCATCGTTATGGAACAAAACTATATCTTTATTTTCAAAAGCGCGACGAAGACGATAAAGGGTGTCGCCATACCTTAATTTTACCTCCTTTTCAACAATTTCCGGCCAAAAGACGCCGCCTATAGTTGAGCGAGTGGCGCCTTTTCCTTTTTCTTGTGCCAGGAAATAGAAGAATAGTTCCCGCACGCGCCGTACCTTCAGCCATAGCGGACTCTTGATAGGCTCGCCGTTAATCAAAATTTGGGGCGTACCTAACGTATGGATAGTCAATTGAGGCGACACAAAAGGAACGGACGGGGCTTGACGGCGCAAGCGACGACGCATGATTGGAATATCTCGCTCAAATTGAGCGATTTGTTGAAGCAAACGAGATACCTGGCGACCAATAACCTTATGACTTTGAGCAAATTCCAGCGCTTCCTTAGCTTCTCGACCAGCGATAACGAGAACATGTTGGCTATCCAAGCCGGTGGTCAAATGAAGCGTGCATTCCAGATGGGTTAAGGCTGCTTGTTTGTTTCCGTCTGTCCAGTGGGCAACAGCTATGTAAAGTTGGGCTTGGGTTTCTTCAATCTGGTAGCCTCCAGCGCCAAAGTGGCTGATTGCCGTTTCCAGGCATGTGATTGCCTTTAAAGTCTGCTCTTCGGCCAGAGCCAACTGCCCTGCCTCTAAATAGTACAAACCTAAGAGCGTGTTTCTTAAATCGTGTGGGCCAGACCGCAGAGGTTTCTAAAGCCCATTTTAACTATAAGTTAGGGTCATAATCAAGGCAAATTCGCTTGAAAATATCTCGTAAAAAACCTCTGCGGTCTTTAAGAAACACGCTCTTAGATGCTTGAGCCAGTTGCAGCTTGTTGGTTACATCGCTCCAGGTGGTTTGCATAGACAATAGCAAGCCGGTAATCCAGCCTTCTGTTTCTGCAACTATGGTTTCAGCTACACTTTGGGGAATTGTTAGATGGTAATTTTGAAGGGCTACCTCCTGTAATTCTGTAACATCAAAAGCTAGCTGGTTTAAACCAATTCCACCCATTTGACGACGACTGGCAAACAATATCGAATCTGGCAAAGTAACCCTGCACCGTGAGGCAATAACCAGATGGCAATTCTCATCGCTCTTGTTCACAAACTGGTTGATAAAATTTGAGATTGTTTCGTTTGTCTGAACTAAATGATAGTCGTCCAAAACCAGAATAAAATGTTCCTGAACGCGGTCGTATAGCTCATTGACAATGGTTGTTACCAACTGATCTAAGTTTATCCTGCCGCTAACATTTTGCAGTATCGCCATTGACCGTTGTCCAAAATCAGGAAATACATGAGCAATAGCGGTAATAAAATGAGCCGCAAATCGTTGAGGGTCTATATCAAGGGCGTCAATGGCGTACCAGCATACTGAATATTCAACACGGTAAGCCGCGTCAATCAATAGCGAAGTTTTGCCGTAGCCCGCCGGAGCAATAACAAGGCCAAGTTTATAGTTTAGAAGGTCGTAAAATAAATCAAGGAGACGTTGCCGTGAAACCAAATCGCTGCGGCGACGCGGCAGAACAACTTTGGTGTGTGTTACATAATTAGGGGTTAGCATTTCTTGATCCATTGTTCTCTATTATAATGCGCTCAATTTGTTGCAAGCTCCAAGCAATTTCCCTTTTAGATAATAACATATCTACTATTTACAATCAACACGTAATCAAGCCTGTTCTCGTTCCCAAATTCTCTTTTTTAAACGAGACAAATAATTCAGGCAACATTGCACAAATGGCAATTTTATTTTTTAACCATTTTGGTGTAAACTTGCCTTTTGTTGATGATTGAGAATTAATTCACTACTATGCCACACCCCATAGAACTTAAAAATTTAAATTTTATAAACTCTTTTATAAAAATTAGTGACATATGTCACAGAAAAAAATGACATTTATCACTAACACACATGCGCATGAGCATGTAGGATTACATGAGGTCAAATGTATCTGCCCGCATCATTCGGGCGCATTAAAATTTTCCTCAGCCCTTTTTAATAATTACCTCTCTATGGGCAAAAGATAAACAATTAAATCATTCAGGAGCTATAACAAAGCATGACTGATAATGGTAATGGAAAAACCAATGGAAACGTCGTCGGCGCTGTATTAGTCGTCGGCGGCGGTATTGCCGGGATGCAGGCTTCGCTGGATTTAGCCGAGTCCGGCTACAAGGTACATCTGGTCGAGAAAAAATCGGCCATTGGGGGTCATATGGCCCAACTTGACAAAACCTTTCCCACCAACGATTGCGCGATGTGTACCATCAGCCCCAAGTTGGTGGATGTTGGCCGTCACCCCAATATTAACGTTTTAACCAATGCCGAAGTTGGCAACATTAGCGGGCAGGCGGGCAACTTTACGGTTGAGGTTAAACATCAACCCCGTTTTATTGATGTTAACAAATGCACCGCCTGCGGCGACTGCGCCGAGGCCTGCCCGGTTGTTATACCTTCCACTTTTAATGTGGCGTTAGAAAACCAACGGGCGGCCTATAAACTCTACCCCCAGGCCACTCCAAACGCTTACGCCATAGAAAAACGAGGCATTGCCCCTTGCCGCGACGCCTGCCCCGCCGGCCAGCGAGCGCAAGGCTACATCGCCCTCATCCGAGAGGGTCGCTACGAGGAGGCGTTGCGGGTTATTAAAGAAGACAACCCCTTCCCCGCCATCTGCGGCCGCATCTGCAACCATCGTTGCGAAGATGCTTGCAGCCGGGGCAAAGTGGATGAGGCGGTTAACATTCACTCCCTCAAACGCTTTGTCACCGACAAGATTTACGCCCAACCCCGCGTTGCCCCGGAGCCGGTTCCGCAGCAGTACGAGGAACGGGTAGCCATTATCGGCTCAGGGCCGGGCGGATTGACGGCAGCCCAGGATTTGTGCATGGCCGGTTATCCGGTCACTGTCTTTGAGTCGCTGCCGGTAGCCGGCGGTATGCTCCGCGTCGGGATACCGGAGTATCGCCTGCCGGATGACATTATTGATCGTGAAGTGCAAGACATTGTCGATCTGGGAGTCGAACTGCGGCTGAACACCCCGGTTAAAAAGCTGAATGACCTGTTTGACCAGGGCTTTAAGGCAGTGCTGATTGCCACCGGCGCCCACGACGGCATCCGGCTGCCCATTCCGGGCAACGACCTGGATGGGGTGCTGCTTAACACCGACATCTTGCGCCAATCGCGCTTACCCAACAGAAATGGCGACTCGCCGGCTTCAAAGGTAGCAGGCAAGCGGGTACTGGTCATCGGCGGCGGAAACGTAGCTATCGACGTGGCCCGCACCGTTGTTCGGCTGGGAGCCACAGAGGTGGCGATGACCTGCCTTGAAGCCCGTGACACCATGCCCGCCCACGAGTGGGAAATTCAAGAGGCGCTCGACGAGGGCATTGAGCTATTTCCAAGCCGCTCCTTTACCGGCATTGCCGACAACGGGCAAGGAGCCGTGGCCGGGATGAAGTGTGTCAGCGTAAAATCCTTCTCGTTTGACGAGCTAGGCCGGCTGCAACTGGAAACCGAACCCGACTCCGACCACGTGCTTGATTGCGATGTGGTCATCTTCTCCGTCGGGCAGCGGGTCGGCCTGAGTTTTCTGACTGAGGATAGCGGAGTTGAGTTGTCCCCGCGACGAACCGTAGCCATTGACCCTGAGACCTTTGCCACCAGTCGCCCCGGCGTTTTTGCCGCAGGCGACAGCGTAACCGGCACCACGTTTGTCATCGACGCCATTGCTAACGCGCACAAGAGCGCCAGGTCAATTCAGCAATACCTGCGCGGCGAGGAACTAAAGCCGCTGACCAAATCCGCCTTGCCGGTGGTCGAACTGACCCCGGCCGAGATTAAGGCGCGTAAAGAGAACGGCGAAATAAAAATTACGCCTCGGATGCCGATGCCGGAACTGCCGGGCGCAGAGCGCATCCAGCATTTTAGGGAAGTAGAGTTGGGCTACACCGACGAACAGGCCCAGGCCGAAGCCGCCCGTTGTCTCTCTTGCGGCGTCTGCTCAGAGTGCCTGTGCTGCCAGTATGCTTGCGGCGTAGGCGCCATCAATCACGATATGGTTGAAGAAACCGAAGACATCAACGTTGGGGCTGTTATTTTGGCCCCCGGCTACCAGGCTTATCGGGCCGAGTTGTCGGAAGAGTACGGCTTTGGCCGCTATCCCAACGTTGTCACCAGTTTGCAGTTTGAGCGGCTGCTCAGCGCCTCCGGCCCCACTCTGGGCCACGTCAAACGACCCTCTGACGGGGTAACGCCCAAGAAAATCGCCTTTCTGCAATGCGTCGGCTCCCGCGACCAATCGCACGATTACTGCTCGTCGGTCTGCTGCATGTACGCGGCAAAAGAGGCCATTATGGCCAAAGAACACGAGCCGGAGACGGATATTCACATCTTTATGATGGATATGCGCTCCTTTAGCAAAGGCTACGAGGAGTATTACCAACGGGCGCAGCACACTTACGACATCAATTACACCCGTTGCCGGATTTCGACCGTTAAGGAGAACCCGGCCTCGAATAATCTGGTTTTGCGCTATATGAAAACGGACGAAGAAAACGGCTCGGGCACGCGGATGCACCAGGAAGAGTTCGACATGGTTGTTCTGTCGGTCGGCATGGAGATTTCTGACAGCGTGAAGGCGCTGGGCCACCGGCTGGGCGTTGAACTGGACGAGTACGGCTTTTGCCACACCGTGCAGTTTGACCCGCTGCAAACCACCAAGCCCGGCATCTACGCCATCGGCCCCTTCCGCGAGCCAAAGGACATTCCGGAGTCGGTGATTGAGGCCAGCGGCGCGGCGGCAGTGGCCGGCGGTTTGCTGGCCAGCGCCCGCAACACGCTGACCGAAAGTGTCGAGTACCCGCCGGAACGAGACATCGCGGATGAGGAAGCCAAAACCGCCATCTTTGTCTGTCACTGCGGGTCGAATATCGGCGGATTCATCGACGTGCCGGACGTAGCTGACTATGCTATGTCTTTGCCCAACGTGGTCCACGCCGAACACAACCTGTACACCTGCTCCCAAGACAGCATTGCCCACATTACCGAAAAGGTGAAAGAACTGGGCGCTAACCGGGTGGTGGTGGCCTCTTGCACGCCGCTCACTCACGAACCTCTTTTCCAAAGCTGCACCCGGTCGGCCGGTCTTAACCCCTACCTGTTTGATATGGCGAACATCCGCAACCAGTGTTCCTGGGTTCACTCTAAGGACAAGGAAACCGCCACCCGCAAGGCCAAAGACCTGGTGCGGATGTCTGCCGCCCGGGCCGCAGAATTGCGACCCCTGCACACCACCGAAATGCCGGTTGAAAAATCGGCCCTGATTATCGGCGGGGGCGCAGCGGGCATGAACGCCGCGCTATCGCTCACGGGGCAAGGTTTCCCGGTCCAACTGATTGAGCGCTCTAACCAGTTGGGCGGCAACTTGCACCACGTTCACTACTTTGTCAAACAAAATGGAGATTCAGGAGAGCCACAATCCTACCTGGCCGATATGATTAAACGCGTCGAGGCCGACCCTCTGATTACCATTCACATGGAAACCGAGTTTGAGTCGCTGGATGGCTTCAAGGGCAATTTCAACTCTACCTTACGCAACAAGCGGGGTATGTTTACCGTGAAGCACGGAGCCATCATTGTTGCCACCGGCGGCACAGAGTACAAAGGCCCAGAGTACGGCTACGGCTCCGATGCCCGTATCGTGACCCAACTGGAATTTGAGAAACTGCTGGCAGAGGAGCAGGGGAGCGACGCTTCGGGCGAAGTCGAAGCGCCTTCGCTTACAGGTGCAGGGGTGCAGGGGAGCGACGTCTCACTTACAACAGGCGCAGAATCTCCAATCCAAAATCCAAAATCCAAAATCCAAAATGTGGTAATGATTCAATGCGTTGGCCCTGCCGAACAGTTCTGCGGGCGTATCTGCTGCACCACGGCTCTAAAGAACGCGCTGAAGCTGAAGGAGAAAAACCCCAACGCTCAGATTACGGTCCTCTACCGCGACATCCGCACCTACGGCTTTAAAGAGCGACTCTATACCCAGGCCCGCGAGATGGGCATTCTGTTTGTTCGCTACGAGCTTGACCGGAAACCGGAGGTAGTTAGCGCCGCCGCTACCAATGGACAGGGAGACCTGACAGTGCGCGTTTGGGAGCCGGTGCTGGGTAAAGAGCTGGAACTAAAGCCCGATATGGTGGTGTTAAGCACGCCAATGGTTCCCTCGGACGGGGCGCGAGAGTTAGCCACCAAGCTGAAGGTGTCGGTTGATATGGACAACTTCTTCCTGGAAGCGCACGTTAAATTACGACCGGTCGATTTTTCATCGGACGTAGTGTTTATGTGCGGTCTGGCTCACTATCCAAAATTCCTGGATGAGAGTATAATTCAGGCTCAGGCGTCAGCCGCGCGGGCAGCCACTATCCTCTCGCAAGACACAATGGTTTCCAGCGCGCGGGTGGCCGTTGTCGACGAGTCTTTGTGCGTAGGCTGTTTAACCTGCGTGCGGACTTGCCCCTACGATGTACCCAAGATTGCGCCCAACTTGAGCGGGGTAGGCGATATTCTGGGCGCGGCTCAAATTGAACCAACCATTTGCCATGGTTGCGGCACTTGCGTAGCTCAGTGTCCGGCCAAGGCCATCCAATTAATGCACTACACAGACGCCCAAGTGATATCCAAGCTCGACGCGCTGTTTGAGCGCGAGCAAACCTCACAGGAGATAGTACTGATATGACAACTTCCAATGGGTTTGAACCCCAAATTATAGCGTTTTGCTGCCGCCATTGCGCTTACGCCGCAGCCGACCTGGCCGGCGGCTTGCGCCTTGATTATCCGGCCTCTATCCGGGTGGTTGAGTTGCCCTGTACGGGCAAGTTTGACACACTGTATGCCTTACGGGCCTTTGAAGACGGCGCCGACGGCATTATGGTAGCCGGGTGACTGGAAGGCGACTGTCATTACCTGGAAGGTAATCTAAACGCCCGTAAGCGGGTAGAATATGTACAAAAGCTGCTGAACGAGATTGGTCTTGGCGGCAAACGTATCCAAATGATGAATCTCTCGGCGGCTATGGGGGGGCAATTTGCCTTTACCGCCGCAGAACTAACGGCCGAGATTAAGAGCATAGGACCTAATCCGCTCGGTCAAAAGTGAGTGTTTTTTCAAGAAACGAGGTAACTACCTAGCTATGCCAACTTAGATGTTGAGTATAGCGGTAATTAGTAAATGGTAATTGGTAATTTGGCCCAATCACTAATTACTAATAACCAATTACCCGTACTAAAGCGTCGTATTTGGCTTAAGGTAGGTAGTTACGAAACGAGTAAAAAATGACTGTAACTCGCCAGGCGCTCCAGGAAACTGAGATATTTCGAGGTTTTACCAAGCAAGAGTTGACGGAAATTGCCAAACTCTGTTATGAGGAGAGTCACGCCGACTGTGTCAACCTTTTTGAAGAGGGCGGTCCGGCCAAAAAGCTATATCTCATTGTTGAAGGCAAGATATCGTTAGAGAAGCGGGTTCAACTGGGTCGGAGTGGATCAAGTCGTCGGGCTACGGTAAGTATTCAAGGGCCGGGTCAGGTCATCGGTTGGTCAAGCCTGGTTCCGCCGCTTGTCTACACTATGACCGGGGTTTGCCTTGAACCGGTCAAATTGTTGGTTATTGATGGCGATGACTTACGCCAGTTGATGAACCGCGACTCAAAAGTTGGGCTTAAGCTCATGGATGCGATAGCGGCGCTGGTCAAGGAGCGGATGGAGATCACCTCCAATACCCTGACTTATTTTCTCTCTATCATCTCGCACGAGTTAAAGTCGCCCATAGCTGCCATTGAAAGTTATATGGAAGTTATGTTAGGGGGATTTGTAGGAAAATTCACCGACAAACAATCAAGAATGTTAGAGCGAAGCGCCCTACGTCTTAAAGATTTGCGCGCCCTGATAAATGATATCCTTGACCTGGCCCGGATGCAACCAGAGCATGTACAGGCCGATTTTGATTGGCTAGACCCGATAGAGATAAGCACAGAAGCTCTTGAAGATGTTCGGTTGGCCGCTCATCAAAAAGACATTAACTTACAGGTTGACATACCATCTACACTTCAGCAAATTGTTGGCGCCCGCCGGCGTCTGCGCCAGATCATCTCAAACTTGCTCACAAACGCCATAAAGTTCTCACCTGAGCGGAGTGAGGTGACTTTGCGCGTTAGAGAGGAACCCGGCCAGTTGGCAGTCGAAATTTCTGATGAGGGAATCGGTATCGCCACTAATGATCAAGAACATATCTTTAGGGACTTCTTCCGTGGCCGGAACGTTGGCGAAGTAGGAGGCACCGGCCTGGGCCTGTCAATTGTCAAGAAAATTGTAGACGCTCACCACGGCCAGATATCAATTGAAAGCCCATATGATTCAGGAAAGTCTGGAACCAAGTTTACGGTTACTATTCCCAGAAACCTGCCTACGCCGGCCATGAAGCACAAACAGCAATTTCCGTATTGGCAACATTAACGGGAATTGATGATGAAACATAAGGAGTGGAGATCAGCACAGATAAACTATCGGTAATTGGTAATTAGTAATTGGTTATTCATAGCGCGGCAAGCCGCAAATTAACAATGAGCAATTAACAATGAACAAATGATTCTCGCGGACGACGCAAATGTTGCGAGGTAATACTATAATTACTAATTACCAATTACTAATTACCAACCCAAGGGAGAGAGGCAAACAATATGAGTAACCAAGAACAACCTTATATCCTGGTAGTTGATGATGATCCCGATATTCGGGACAGCATCACCGCCGTACTTGAGTCTCAGGACTACCGGCTAAAGACAGCCAAAGACGGCAAACACTGTCTTGAGATAATAGAGGAAGAGATTCCTGATTTAATTGTTCTCGACCTGCTTATGCCGAGAATGGACGGTTTTGCCGTTATTCAGGAGTTACGAGGAAGTCCCAAATACTCTAACTTATCGATTATTGTCCTGACCACCGTTGTTGAAGACGCCAGCCGTCGCCGTTACGAGTTGGAAACCGGGGTGGGGATGGACGTACAAGATTACGTCGAAAAGCCGGTGGCTCCCACCGAGTTGCTGCGCCGGGTAAAAGCGGTTCTGGAGCAACCCTGTGT
>JAJRVO010000009.1 GCA_024277275.1 Chloroflexota bacterium | reverse complement strand
CCTCCTCCTCCTCCCCCTCCTCCCACGCCCACCCCTGCGCCGGCAGTTAATCCATTTGCACCGCCACCCGGTGTTGCGCGAGTTTATTTGCAGAATCACTATAGTAGCGAGTATAACATTGATTTTGGTGATGGTAGTGGCTCTATCCAAGTTATGCCTGGCGTAGAGAACTTTTTCCATGATCTTCCACCTGGTAAATATAAACCTGGTTTAAGTCTGCCTGGTGGTGGCGCAACGAATGTTGAGTTTGAAATAGCCCCAGATCAAGCCTGGGTAATTATAGTCACGGAAGAACTTGGTGTGAAGGGGGGGCAAGTGTATCCATAAGATCGGTAAACCTCTAAAGGCTTTAGCACACTCAGGGCTGTTCAGTTCTAAGGCATGGCATAATTTTTAAACCGCCAAGAGCGCCAAGGACGCAAAGAATTTATAAAAATCTTGGCGATCTTGGCATCCTTGGCGGTAAAATCACCGGCGATTGGTGAGAACTGAACAGCCCTGTTGGCACACTTGTTTGCACAACCTTTAGGTTTTTTACAAGAGCGGACTCGCGCTATTTGCCTACCCTCGGTAGGGGTGGTATAATCGGCGTTTGTTACAATTTGTACCACTTTGCGCTATGCCGATGAAAAATTTTATGCTACGTGTGCCAGGTGATTTTCCATCGCAATGTAGGGCATGGTTTAGGAGAAGAGTATGAGTAATCAAGAATTAGAAACAACAAAGCAGGCGGCTGAAGAACCAGAAACGGTTGAAGCTGCTGACTCTGAGGTTTCCACTGAAGCCACTGAAACCGAAGAGGAAGCAGCTCCCCCTCAAGCTGAAGAAACCGCAAATGAAGGTTCTGCTGAAGAGGCAGCCCCCTCAACAGATGCTCCGGAAGGCGATGCATCTGAATCCCTATCCATTCACAACTTAAAACCTCGTCAAAGCCTTAAGGGCACAGTCAAAAATATAACAGATTTTGGCGCTTTTATTGATATTGGCTTGCCTCAGGACGGTTTGGTACATATTTCTGAACTGGCCAAACGCAAGGTAGAAAAGGTTACAGATGTTGTAGAACCCGGACAAGAGGTAGATATTTGGGTTAAGAGGATTGATAAAAAACGAGGCCGCATTAGCCTGACAATGGTCAAGCCTATAGGGCTTAGATTAAGAGACATCGCTGACGATTCTGAAATAGAAGGAGCGGTGACCCGGCTTGAACCTTATGGCGCCTTTGTAGATATTGGGAGTGAGCGCTACGGCTTGGTTCACATTTCGCAAATTACCCACGACTACATCAAACACCCCGAAGATACGTTGACTGTTGGGGAGACAGTAAAGGTAAAAGTTTTAAAAGTCAACCGGAAAAAGCGCCAGGTTGATTTGTCTATTAAAGCGTTATTGCCGCCCCCTGTAGAAGTTCAGAAGGTTGAAGAAGCCAAAGAAGTTAGAAAAGTTAAGGAAATTGCAGGAGAAGTTGAGCAAGAAGACCCCGTTCCAACTGCTATGGCTTTGGCTTACGCGGCTATGCAAACCAAAAGTGACGCGGACGACTCCGGGGAAGATACAGACTTTGTAAAAGACAAGCATAAGCGCAAAAACGAGATGAATGAAATTGTTGCGCGTACGCTCGCTACTAGCGAGTAAACGAATTTAGGCAAAGAAGCCGGTCTTTAGACCGGCTTTTTTATTTTTACAACCTTTGAGGCTTGAACCACAAAACGCCACACTACCGGATTGTGCAATATTTCATTAGATGCCAAGTTATGTTATAATCAGCCCCCAATTTATTGGTTTTTTAGGTACTATTGCAAATTGCCCCGAAACTAATTGACAAGCTGGGGGTTATGTAAGAACTGAGATGACCAGAGAAGAGACTTTGAAGTTGGCGAGACAATCCCCTCGCTTTAGCCCGCGTTAGCCTCTCTAATCTCCAATCTCATATTCTACACAATTCTTGACTGGAGGAATACATGAGTCTTAACCCAAAAATAAAACAACTACGTGAACTAAAAGAACAATCCAAACAGGGTGGCGGCGAAGCCCGCATCAAAACCCAACGAGCCAAAGGCAAATTAACGGCCCGAGAACGAATTGAGATTCTGCTGGATGACGGTTCGTTCCGGGAAATGGACGCCTTTGTCACGCATCGCACCACAGAATTTGGTCTGGCTGATAAAAAGCCCCTGGGAGATGGCGTGGTGACCGGCTACGGCACTATAGACGGGAGTCTGGTATACGTCTTTTCTCAGGATTTTACGGTGCTTGGCGGTAGCCTGGGCCAGGCCCACGCCGACAAAATTGTTAAGATACAAGATTTATCCCTTAAAAACGGCGCGCCCATCGTCGGCTTAAATGATTCTGGCGGGGCGCGGATTCAAGAGGGTGTGGTTAGCCTGGGAGCCTATGCCGACATCTTTTTACGCAACACCATAAGCAGCGGCGTTGTGCCTCAAATTTCTTGCATACTTGGCCCTTGCGCCGGTGGAGCGGTTTACTCTCCCGCCATTACCGATTTTATCATCATGACCAAGAACACCAGTTACATGTTTGTTACCGGCCCCGATGTTGTGAAATCGGTTACGCATGAAGAGGTTACCTTTGAGGAACTGGGCGGGGCAATGACGCATAACGAAACCAGCGGGGTAGCTCACTTTGCCGCCGAGAGCGAAGAACACGCTTTGTTTATGACCCGTACCCTGCTCAGTTTCTTGCCGCGCAACAATATGGAAGACCCCCCTGTGATTGCCTGTCAGGACGACCCGCTACGCACAGAAGATATGCTGGACTCCATCATCCCGGACAATCCCAATAAACCTTACGATATGCACGAAGTTATCAACGCCGTAGTGGATGACGGCGATTTCTTTGAGGTACACGAACACTACGCAAAAAATATTATTGTGGGCTTTGCCCGCTTAAATGGGCGCAGCGTGGGCATAGTCGCCAACCAACCCGCCGTGCTGGCCGGCGTGCTGGATATTAACTCATCGGACAAAGGCGCTCGCTTTGTTCGTTTTTGCGACTGTTTTAATATCCCTATTATTACATTTGAAGACGTACCCGGCTTCTTGCCCGGCGTGGGCCAGGAGCATGGCGGTATTATTAGACACGGGGCCAAGCTGTTGTATGCTTTTGCCGAGGCCACCGTGCCAAAAATCACCATTATTACCCGTAAAGCCTACGGCGGCGCTTACGACGTGATGAGCAGTAAACACATCAGGGGTGATGTTAACCTGGCCTGGCCCACCGCCGAGATAGCCGTAATGGGACCGGAAGGGGCCATCAACATTCTCTATCGACAGGAACTGGCCGAGGCCGAAGACCCCGAAGCGTTGCGCGCTCAACTGCTGCAAGAATATCGGGCGACCTTTGCCAACCCCTACGTAGCGGCCAGTTGGGGCTACGTGGACGATGTGATTGAGCCTAGCCAAACCCGCCCTATGATAATCAATGCCCTGGAAATGCTGCAAAATAAACGAGACGAGAATCCACCTAAAAAGCACGGGAATATCCCCCTGTAATCAGTGACCAGTAATCAGTAATGAGAATTAAATAACTGTCCCTCAACGTTGTAATTGGTAAATGGTAATTGGTTATTAAGCCAATCCCTAATTACTAATTACCATTTACTGCGCTCTGAAATGAGACAGACAGTTATTTAATCCCGATTCCTCAGTAACTAATTGTCGACAACTGATAGCTGAATACTGAATACTAGCAATTAACCATAAGGACAAAACCAATGCCAATGCTTAAAAAAATTCTTGTTGCCAATAGAGGCGAAATAGCCGTGCGGATTGTTAGAGCATGCCAGGAGTTAGGTTATGATGCCGTAGCCGTTTACTCCGAAGCCGACCGTATGGCTCCTCATGTGCGTATGGCTCAACAAGCCTATCCAATTGGCCCATCTCAAGCAACTGAAAGTTACCTGCGCGGCGACAAAATAATTGATGTTGCTAAAAAATCCGGCGCCGACGGCATTCATCCGGGTTATGGATTTTTAGCCGAGAACGCCGACTTTGCCGAAGCTGTTATGGATGCCGGCCTGGCCTGGATTGGCCCGCCTCCCATCGCTATCCGGCTCATGGGAGATAAAGTTGTTGCCCGCGAAACAATGGCCGCCGCCGGCGTGCCCCTGGTTCCCGGCACCGATGAAAATTTGACGGATGATGAACTACTGGCTGCGGCTGAACAAATGGGCTACCCTGTGCTGGTAAAGGCTGCGGCCGGCGGTGGCGGTAAGGGTATGCGGAATGTTTATCGGCCTGAAGATTTAACCGAAGCCATCCGAACTGCTCGCCGTGAAGCCAAGGCTTCGTTTGGCGATGATCGCGTCTATTTGGAAAAATTCATTGAAAACGCCCGACACATTGAAATTCAAATTCTAGGCGATGAATATGGCAATGTCATTCATCTGGGAGAGCGTGAATGTTCCATTCAACGGCGTCACCAAAAGTTAATTGAAGAGGCTCCCTCGCCGGTGGTAGATGAAGCCCTGCGGCAAAAAATGGGCGCTATTGCGGTTGAGGCGGCCAAAGCGGTAAATTACCACTCGGCGGGCACTATGGAATTTGTGCTGGACAAAGACAAAAACTTTTACTTTTTAGAGATGAACACCCGCTTGCAGGTTGAACACCCCGTAACAGAAATGGTGACAGGCGTCGACATAGTTAAAGAGATGTTACGCATTGCTTCCGGGCGCAAGTTGCGCTATGAGCAATCTGATATTCAGGTAAAGGGATGGTCAATTGAGTGCCGTATTTTGGCCGAGGACCCGCGCACTAATTTTATGCCTTCTATTGGGCGTATTATTGGGTTAACTACGCCCACCGGCCCTGGCGTGCGTGTTGACAGCGGTATCTATTTTGGCTTTGAAATTACGCCCTATTACGATTCTATGATGGCTAAACTGATTGTGTTGGGTGAAACCCGTGGAGAAGCTGTGCTGCGTATGCGCCGGGCGCTGGAAGAGTTTCGTATTACCGGGGTAACTACTATTGTACCGCTTCACAGTCAGCTTATGAACTCGGCTCGCTTCCAGGCCGGGGCGATTGACACCATGTTTTTGGAGCGCCACTTCAAGTTTAACCAGAAATCTAATCCTGAGCATACGCGCATTGCCGCTGTAGCGGCAACACTGGTAGCGCACCAACGCAAACAACAAGCAATCCTTTTACATCAGGGAGGGGCCAGTCCGTGGCGTCTGTACGGGCGACGCGAGGCCCTGGACCGGCGATTACGATAAAAAAGTGAGGCTTTTATGAAATACATTACCACAATTGGCGATGAACAACTGACGATTGATATTAACCATGCCGGTGAAATTACGGTAAATGGCGAAATCATTAATATCGAAATGCTACAAATGCAAGATACAACGATGTATTCTGTAATTATTGATGGCGAGTCTCACGATGTGCGTATGAACGAAGGCGATGGCGTTTATGTTGTAGAACTCAGCGGCGAGATATTTGAGGTGGTTGTAGAAGACGAACGCACGCGTCGTTTAGCCGGACTTAAGGCCGGTCCCGGTGCGGCAACCGGCGAGGTTATTATTAAAGCGCCAATGCCGGGCGTAGTGGTAGAGATTTGTGTAATTGAGGGGCAAGAGGTTGAACAAGGCGATATTGTGGTTATTCTGGAGTCGATGAAGATGCAGAATGAGTTCAAAGCGCCGCGTGCCGGTCAGGTTCATATTGTTCGTGTTGCCGCCGGTGATAAAGTCGACCAGAATACCATTATGTTAACTATTACTGATGGTGCAACTGATTAGCAGATTTAGGCTATCTAAAAGTTAGGGATTGTGCTATAATAATGTTGTCAGCGTCAGTCAACCCTCACTTTTATTGGAGATAGAGAAGTCAATAAACTTTGAAGTTATCATCCGTAATGCCCTGCTTGTGAGAAAGTAAAGGCAATTTTGGTGATTCAGTCATGAGCAACACTGTAACTAAAACGGCAGATGTGCCAAAATCCGATGCTTTGCCCTCGGATGCAATTGAAAAGCCCCAGGTTAGGGCTAACAAGGTTAGGGCTAACAACTCAAACCAGGATACGCTTAAACGCCTTTCCGGTGAATTAACCGAGATCACTACCCTGTACAATATTGGGGTAGCGCTAAACTCCAGCCTAAACCCCAAAGAGGTCATTTGGAGACTTTATAAAGAAACCAACCGTCTGATTGATGCTTCAAACTTTGCCCTGGCTATTTTTGATCATAATCAAAATGAGCTAAAGTTTATATTGGCTTTTGACCAGGATGAGCGGATAAAACCCTTCTCGGCTAAAGTTTCTGGCGACCTAACCGGCCACGTTTTAACCACACTATCTCCCATATTGGTTCAAGACCTTGCCAACAGCGACAAAAAGTTTGAAATCAATCGTCTATACCCCGACAAACAGATTCGCTCATGGTTGGGCGTACCCATTATCAACCCTGTTCAAACCAACCAGACTGCCCAGGGAGTAATTATAATTTGGAATTACCGGCCAAATGCTTTTACCGACCACCACGTCTGGCTGCTTTCTGCCATTGGCACGCAGGCCTCTATTGCCATCCGCAACGCCCGCCTTTTTGAGTCCAGCCAGCGCCGGGCCGCAGAAATGGCCCGATTAAAAGACATTGCCAGCGAACGCGCTGAAGAGATGGCTCAATTAAGAGATATTGCCCAGCGCAAGGCCGACGAAATGGCCTTTATCAATGATGTTGCCCGCATTCTTTCCGCTACGCTAAATCTTGACAAAGTTCTCACCATGATTATGGAGCAAGTGGACGATATGCTGGCGGTAGAGGCCGGCTCGTTGCTGTTAACGGACCCCGACACCGGCGATCTTGTTTTTCAAATTGCCCTGGGCGACAAGGCAGACGAGGTCAAACCATTTCG
Organism: Chloroflexota bacterium; assembly: GCA_024277275.1. Taxonomy (GTDB): domain Bacteria; phylum Chloroflexota; class Anaerolineae; order 4572-78; family J111; genus JAJRVO01. The sequence continues at coordinate 2,420 of JAJRVO010000009.1, read as the reverse complement.
CGTTCCCAGAGGGCAAGGCATTGCCGGTCGGGTTGCTCAAACCGGTAAACCCCTGGTTGTAGCAGATGTTGGACACGATGAGCGTCATTTTAAAGCTCTGGATGAAAAAACCCGCTTTATAACCCGCAATATACATTGTGTGCCTCTTGTCTTGCATGATCAGGTCATTGGCGTTTTGCAAGTCCTCAACAAGAAAGTTGGTAGTTTTACCGAAAATGATGCCGATTTGCTTAACTCCATTGCCTCTTATGCAGCTATAGCCATTGAAAATGCTCGTTTGTACCAAAGCCTTGAAACCGAACATACCCGCACCATTGCCGCCGAGCAGGAAGTTCGCAAAAAGCTGGCAAACGACCTGCACGACGGCCCAACTCAACTGGTTGCAGCTATTATGATGAACCTGGATTTTGCTACAAAGGCCCTGGAAAAAGACCCATCTCTATTGCCGAAGACTATTCAAGAGATGGAAAAGTTAGCAAGCAAGGCCAGTCACCAAATGCGAACTCTACTCTTTGAGTTACGTCCCCTGGTGTTAGAAAAACAGGGACTGGGCGCCGCTTTAGAGGTATTCCTGGAACGACGAAAAAAGGATGTAGAAGAGCAAAACACAAAATTGACCCTAAACATAGAAACTGATAACTCTAACGGAGATATTGCACGTAGAGACGGCAATATAGAAACAACCATTTTTGCTATTGTGCAAGAAGTTGTTAACAATGCCATTAAACATGCCAAAGCCGACAATATCATTGTGGAATTGAAAGACACCCCCAACGGTATTTACACCGCCATCACCGATGATGGCGAAGGATTTGATTTAAAAGCGGTAATGGAGAATTATGAAACGCGAGGCAGTTTGGGTATGATCAACCTCAGCGAGCGGGCTGAAGCGGTTGGGGGTGAATTTACTATGGAGTCTAAAATTGGCGAGGGAACCCGCGCAACCGTTTTTGTACCCAACGAGCAAGCAGAAAAAGAGAAACGTATTAAGCGCACCGTAACCGGTAAGTTAACGCTCCCGCCCAATATGCCTCTTTTAAAAACTCGGTTGTCGTAGTTAAATTTGACGCAGATAATTTTTTCAAATCTAATTTAGTGATACAATACTTCTCCCCATTCTTATCCCCAAACTTCAGTTTGGGAACGAGAATGGGGAGATTTTTTGTTGCATTCATCGGTCATCATTTATCGTTCATCACTTAAACGAGGAGCTATGCAAACTCAAGCGTTAAATGCGCTACGCAACTGGATAACCGCCGACGATCCCCGGGTGGCAGTGTCGGGCATTGTATTTGTGGCGCTTGTGGCCGGGGTATTGGTTGGGGCGCTGTTTGGCGGTCTTGGTCCCATCATTGCAATTGGGCTGGTAGGGGCGCTGGCGGTAGGAGCGCTAATGTTACGGAGTAGCCAAATTGCCTTATTTGCTTTGGTGTCTCTCATTTGCCTGCTGCCTTATGGCGCGTTGCCTTTTAAAATTGGTTTTAGACCCACATTTTTGGATATTGCTCTGGCCGCCCTTTTTGCGGTGTGGGGCCTGCGCCTGATTACGGGCCGGCAGCGAACCTTTGTTGCCTCGCCGCTTGGCGCTCTGCTCTTCATATTTCAAGGGTGGGCGCTTTTTATCTTTATTTTTGGCTTGCGCTATGGCGGCTTAAATGTTACCGTCGCCCGAAACTTTTTAGAGGTTTTGCTTGCGGTTAGTCTCTTTTTTCTGATAGTTAATCAGGTAAAAACCATCCGGCAACTTGAGCAAGTCTCCAGGATTATAATTTTAGCCGGCGGCGGGACAGCCGCGCTGGGCATCTTTTTCTACTTTATTCCCGGCGATTCGACAGTCAGGATTTTATCGCTGCTGCGCGTCTTTCAATATCCAACTACAGGCATTTTACGTTTTATTGAAGACAATCCCGAACAGTCGATGCGAGCTATCTCAACCTCTATTGACCCTAACGCCCTGGGGGGCTTGATGGTCTTTTTGACCATTATTACTGTGGTTCATCTTTTTACCCCGCGCCCTATTATACAGCGGCGTTATATGTTGGTTATTTCCGGGATGATGCTTTTAACCCTTTACCTCACCTTTTCCCGAGGCTCTTTGTTGGGCGTGGTAGCCGGTTTGGGAGTCATCAGCTTACTGCGATATCGCAAGTTAGTGTGGGTGATGTTAGCGGCGCTGGCCCTGATGCTTGTTTTGCCGCAAACACAGCTTTACGTGGAGCGTTTCATTGAGGGGATTCGGGGGGAAGACCTGGCTACCCAAATGCGCTTTGGCGAATACAAAGACGCTTTCAATCTGATTAGTCGCTACCCGCTGACCGGGGTGGGCTTTTTTGGCACGCCTGATATCGACGTTTACGTAGGGGTTTCCAGCGTTTACTTGCTTCTGGCCCAACAGATAGGGTTGGTTGGAGCGGGGCTAT
>JAJRVO010000096.1 GCA_024277275.1 Chloroflexota bacterium | reverse complement strand
GGAGTCACGGGGCAGCCAGCCAAAGACCGGCAAGCCGGTGGCCTTTTCAACGGCGGTCGCTACCCCCCGGCCATGCTTTTCGCTGCCAACCCGGTTGATGATAAAACCGGCCAGGGGCAGCTCCGGGTCGAACTGTTGATAGCCCAGGGCCATAGCGCCCGCGCTGCGGGCCATCTTCCCGGCGTCCAGAACCAACGCCACCGGGGCGCCGGCCAGTTTGGCTACTTGAGCCGTGCTGCCGCTTTCGTCCAAGTAGCTAAAGCCATCAAAAATACCCATCACCCCTTCCACAATGGCGATATCGGCCTGACCAACAGCATGCGCAAAGAGAGCGCGAACCCGATCCGGGGGAACCATCCAGGTATCCAGATTTCGGCAGGGACGACCGGCGGCAATAGTGTGGTAGGTCGGGTCGATGTAGTCGGGGCCGGTCTTGAAGGGTTGAACGGTCAGGCCGCGTTGGGCCAAAGCCGCAATCAGCCCTGCGGTCAGGGTGGTTTTGCCGACACCGCTGCGCGTTCCGGCAATCATCAATCGTGCTGTCATAATTAATTCCTCTAAAAAAGAGTTACCGGAGTCAAAAAGTGTACTTTTTGACTCCGGATTTCATTCTTGTTGCCGTGTTGCAGGCTGAGTCCGTCTCCCTTACCCTTCTTCGTTTGGAAAGGACGGCTCAACCCTCCACCACACCCGGGCCAGACCGGTCTTCTCCAGTAGTGGGCGGTCTGTTAGTAAACGTTGGGGCGAGCCGCAAAAAACCGCTTGCCCGGCTTCCATTACCACCACAAAGCTGGCCCAGTAACGGACCACCGATAAATCGTGAGTAGCCATTAAAATAGTTTTGCCCTGATCGTGCAACTGTTGCAGGATATCAAAGATACGCAGCCTGACCCACGGATCCAGACTGGCCATCAGTTCGTCAGAAACGAGAACTTCGGGTTCCATAGCCAGCACACCGGCCAGAGCCACCCGCGCTTTTTCGCCGCTGCTCAGGGCGTGGGTGGGGCGTTCCAATAAATCGGCGACTTCGCACAACTCGGCTGCGGCCTGCACCCGGCGACGGACCTCGACGTCGCTTAGGCCCAGGTTGAGCGGTCCAAAGCTGATGTCCTGAGCCACGCTGGCGCTAAAAAGCTGGTCGTCCGCGTTTTGAAAAACAAGGCCAACCCGCTGCCGCAGTAGTTGCAGCGAGCGACGGTTGTAAGCCATAGGTTGCCAGTCGAAGCGCACTACGCCGGATTGAGGCCGGTACAGACCGTTGCAATGCAAAAAGAAGGTCGATTTACCCGACCCGTTGCGACCGACCACCGCAATTTTTTCACCAACGGGCAAAGCTATGCTAAACCCTTGCAGCGCTGAGCGTTTTTGGCCCGGATAGTAGTAGTGTACGTCCTCAAATTCCAGAATCGGTTTCATACAATTATCCAATTGCCAATTACCCAATTACCAACGGCCCACACCAGCAGCAAACTGACCGCAACGGCCACGCTAACCCACAACACGGTTCGATCATCTTTGTAGCGAGAGGGCAATGTCCGCAGTTCGCTTGTGTAGCCCCGCGATTCAAGCGCAATTTGCAAACGCTGGCTACGCTGGTAAGCGTCGATAAAAAGGCGACTGCCCAGCAAGCCCGCACTAATCATTCCGCGCCGGTACGAGTGATATCCCAGGCGACTATCCTGGGCCATGTACATCCGGTCCAGACTTTCCAGCAGCACAAAGATAAAGCGATAGATAACGGTCATCAGGTCGATGAGCAGGGGCGGCACGCGCCAGCGGCGAAACAAGTCCACCAGATCGACCAGGGGGGTAGTCAGGGCCAAAAAGTTCATTGCCGACGCGCAGCCGAGAGCGCGCGTCACCAAAACCAGCCCATAGTACAGCGAGTCGGGAGAACTGGAAAACCAAAACGGTCCCAGTTGCCAGGCCCAATCTGTTATGCTTCCGGGGTCTCTGGTACTGATACTAAAGGCAACGCCAATGGTGGTTAAAATCAGGAAAGTCGTCTCGGCCAGTAGCACGCGCCCAAACGTGCGTGCCGGTATCCCCGCTAAACCAACTGCCAGTAAAAACATCCAGCCGGCTGCAACCAGGCCCACCAGGGGTTTATTCAGCATCAGGCAAAGCAGCAACACCATCAGGGACAGGCTGGCTTTGTGGGCCGGTTCTACGTTGCGTATACGATTGTTGTAAGCATAGCGGTCAATGATGTGCAAGAGAACCTCTTTGGGATTGTAATATTGAAAATTGGTAACTATTCAGCCTGTGCCAGATAAGACACTTGATTGCAGGTAATTGGTAAATAGTAATTAGAGATTGGCGCAATTTACCAATTACCAATTACTAATTACCAGCTATCAGGCTACTTTGTGAGCGTACCGGGTGTAAAGATTACAAAGTAGTGCTGTTGTCGTCCGGGTCGATATTGGCCTTTTTCTGGCCGCGCTTGTAACCAAAGAAATAGCCAATCAAGAATCCGCCGGCAATGGCCTGAAGAGCAAATAACATGCTTTCAGTTTCCCCCCCCGGCGGCTCCCAGATGTTTCCGATCCAGGTTTCATCGTAGTCAGGGTTAATGCTCTTGATAGCCTCAACGCCCGCACCATCGGACCCGCCAAATTCGCTGTTCTTGACTATGATCAGGGGGAAAGCGGCCAGGAGTATCATCGCCACTACGCCCAGAATGACAACCACGGCGCTGAATTTTTTGGGTTGGCTTTTTACCTGTGTTGTCATCTTAGACCTCCTGTAGACCAAGTTGTTTAAGCTCGATGGTGGCATTGGTTTGTAAGGCATTAAAAATTAGCACTGTCAGAATACCTTCACTGATTGCCAATGGAATTTGGGTGACGGCAAAGATTCCGGCAAATTTTAGCCACGAGGCCATAAAACCACCCATCGGATCGGGAAAGGCCAGGGCCAGTTGGGTGGTGGTCATAATATAGGTTGACAAATCGGCCACAAATGCAATCAAGAACACGCTCAACCAGGTTGGAATCTTACCTTTTAGCAATAGCCAAAGGCCGTATGCCACCAAGGGTCCGCTAATTGCCATACTCATCGAGTTTGCCCCCAGGGTTGATATCCCGCCGTGAGCCAGCAGCACAGCCTGAAAAACCAGAGCTATCGTGCCCAGAATGGCGACCACAAACGGCCCAAATAGAATCGTTCCCAGTCCGGTGCCGGTCGGGTGGCTGCTGGAGCCGGTGACGCTGGGGATTTTTAGGGCGCTAAGCACAAAGACAAACCCACCCGCCAGACCAAGCAGCAGGCGGAGTTCCGGCCGCTCACCGATCAGTTTTCGGACCTGAATAAAGCCCAATACCCAAAATGGAAGGGCGACCACCCACCAAAAGACCGCCCAGCCCAGGGGCAGGAAACCCTCCATAATGTGCATTTTTGGCGGCGCTGCAATGGGATACGCCCAGGCGACCCGCACGCTCAGAAGCATAGCTGCCGCCAGCAGCCAGCCCCATCTAATTCGTTTTATAAAAGACATTGTTTCTTTCCCCTTTCTTGTTCTTTGCTCTCATTCCCAAACCCCAGTTTGGGAACGAGGTAAATGATAAGATTATTCTCTAAGGATTGAGAATTAAATAACTTCCCCATTTTGTGGGCTTCATATAGTCTCATAAATGGGTAAGTTATTCAATCCTTAGCCCTAACCTCACGCCACCACGACCAAACCCGCAGGTACGGCCCTAACCAACGCCTTGACGTAGCCAACAGAAAGCCGATTGGTCTGCAATTCGGCTCCGGCCCCGGACAACACGGTAATGTCATAGGATTGGCTGCTCAAAAGAGCTTTCCAATCCGTGAGCGTGGCGCAATTGGTATTGAGCACGTCAAGCAGCGTGACCGATGCAGACGAGGAGCGATTTAGCCAGTCCATCCAATGCTCCAGCGTCTCCTGGGTTAAACACATTACGCACACTGATAAATTGCAAAACGTACTCAAAAGAACGATATTGGCAACCTCATCAAAAGTTGGTTGTTTACCCTTGGCCGGCAAAACCAAAGATTTAGATGCAAGCGAGTTCACCGGAATTTGTCTCCTTATAGTATTACCTCGCAACATTTGCGTTATCCGCGAGAATCATTTGTTCATTGTTAATTGCTCATTGTTAAATTGCGGCTTGCCGCGCTATGTAAATAGCAGTTAGTTATTAGCCATTAGGGGTTAGTCATTGTCTACTAACAGCTAACGGCTTGCCATAGGCACATTTTTATTACCTAAAGAACGAGAAATAATTTCCCAGCGAATTAGGGAAGTTATTTAATGCACGATCCTAAATCTACTTAACCAAAAAAGGCGACCTTCTTCTCAGATGGTCGCCTTTTTGCAAAATTAAAAACCCGCCAAATGGCGGGGCACGTGTTAAAAATCTCACGCTCGGCCCCCTCTCCGCGAAGGTAGAACTCAAGCCAATAATGAAGGCGGGTTTTCGGGCTTTGTCGATTTTGGGTTTTGGATTTACGATTTTGGATTGATTAACTTTAATCCAAAATCTAAAATCGTAAATCCAAAATCGGTATTACCGTTGCGGGACAGCGCCGGACTCTCACCGGTCTTTCCCCATTATGCGCCGCGCGTTTGAGCAGCCGGCGCACCTTCATATGCTCATTATTTGATTGTTGTGGCTGTGAGTATATTTGGAATATAGACTATTGTCAAGTTCGGCTTTGTCTTAGACAGCCACATCCATAAAGACGCCTCAACTTTCACGTTTACCTCTCATAGTACACACGATAAGCAGCGAGAGGTAATGAACGGGGACACCGCGCAGTGAGCGCGCGTCCTCAACTACCCGCCCGGCGGCGTGCGAGGCTCGTTCCACCAGCACCGCGTGTTCACTGAGACCCAGTTCGTCCAGCAAGTCGAGCAGTTGATCGAATACGCGGTGAACCTTGAGCAGCACCACCGTGTCGAAATTAAAAAAAACCTGCCGCAATTCTGCCAGGTTCTCAAACGTGGCGGGAATAACGGCCAAACGCTGGTCGGCATTGACCAGCGGCAGTTGGGCCTGGGCCGCAGCGGCCATAATTGAACTGACGCCGGGGATAATCTCCACCGGAAATCGAGGGGACAGGTGTTGCAATATGTAAATGAAGGTGCTGTGCAACAGCGGATCTCCTTCGGTCAGAAAAGCGACATCTCGACCTGCTTCCAGTTCCTTTGCGATGGTCTGAGCCGCCGCCCGACGATGGCCCTGCCTGGTCTGGGTATCCCTAACCATCGGGAACAGGAGTTTTAGCGCCGTTTGCTCCGGTCGCAATAGCTCAGAGACGATGTTAAGAGCGTAGCTCTCGCCGCCCGGTTTGGCGATTGGTCCGGCAATGACCGGCGTTTGACTAATAATACGAGCGGCTTTGAGCGTGAGCAGTTCCGGGTCGCCCGGCCCCACGCCGATGCCGTAGAGTATACCTGTCATCTTACTTGACCTCTCCTGTGAAACCCTCTTTTGTGGATTTCATATCGGGCGTATGGCGTGCGGAAAGAAGTGGAGGGACACCCCCCACGCCCCCCGCGCCATCGGCGACTCCCGACACAATAAAAACCGGATTGAGCGGGGCCAGGCGGGTTAACCCGGCAATAGCCTGACCATGCGCCAGGTTGACTTGTGTAATTTGGGGCGACCAGTCAAGCGACTGCATCAGGCCCAATCCCTTGTTTAGATTTTCCAGCGTAGCCAGATTTATCACTACCCGGCAACCGGGCCGGGCCACTCGGTTAATATGCTTCAAAATCGTCTCCATTTCTCCTCCCGTACCGCCGATAAAAACCGCCGCCGGTTGGGGCAAGTTCTCCAAAGCGGACGGGGCGCGTCCCGCTGCTACCTCAACATTCAGCGTACCAAACCGCCGGATATTTTGCCGGATGTAGTCCAGGTTTTCGGCATCGTGTTCAATGGCAAAAACCTGCCCGCGCCAGGCCAGTTCAGCCATTTCAACACTCATCGCCCCGCTACCCGCGCCGATATCCCAGACCGTGTCTGTTTCGGTCAGGGCCAGCCGGGCCAGACTAAGGGCGCGAATATCGACTTTGGTAATCAAACCGCGCCGGTGGGCGTAGGCGTCGTCGGGCCGGGGGGCAAAAGAAGGGTAGGGCTGCCAGTCGGGATCACGGATCAGCAAGAGGACGTTCAAGGGAGCAAAATCCATCTCCGGCAAATCCGCCAGGCGGGTGTCAGTCAAGCATTCATCAGACAGCCCCAGGTTTTCGGCAACGATGGCCCGGCAGTCGTCCAGACCGGCGGCCAGCAGCGTTTGAGCAATAAAGGCCGGGGTTTGCTTTCGGTCCGTCAGAATACCCAGCTTGGGGGCGCGTTTGGCACAGCCGACCACCTCGGCCAGGGGGCGAGCGTGGGCGCTGGTGAAAACGGCGTCGTTCCAGGCGATGCCGGCCCGGGCAAAGGCCAGTTGCAAAGAAGTGACGTGGGGCGCTATTTCCAACTGGTCGGGGGGCAAGTAACGCAGCAACGTCCCGGCGATGCCGTAGAATCCGGGGTCGCCGGAGGCTAAAATTACAACGCGGGTTTGACCGCGCTGCCGGAGTCGTTCCATAAGCTCAATAATGTTGGCCCCGATGACTACTTTTTCGGCGGGATGGTCGGGCCAGTGGGCCAGCAACCTTTTTCCGCCCCAAAGCTGGCCGGCCTGGGCAATGCGTTTTTGAAGGATCGGGGGCAGGCTGTCCGGCCCTTGTGCGCCAATGCCAACAACAAGTACAGAATGTGCCATATTACGATTGGTTATCTACAGCGGGCAAATGCCAATTCACCACTTGAATATCTTGGAAGGCGATAAAGTCAGATACATTGGCTGTGACCAAAGTAAGACCATTTACCCCCGCAATAGCGGCAATTTGCCCGTCGGCAAAGGGGGGTGTTTGGCCCAAACTGACCAACCTGGCTCTTTCAAGGCTGTGCCATTCTGCGGCTCTGGCGTCGTAGGGTAAAATGGGGAGAGTAGGAGCAACGACCTCATTTAGATATTTCTCAATTGCGGCGCGTTTGGCTGAGAGCGGCAAACGATAGCAGCCAAAAAGCAGTTCATGCCACACCACCGAAGGAATAGCGATTTTAGCCTCATATTGTTTCAACTGCGCCAGAACGCGTGAATTTGGCGCAGGACGTAACGGTTCGGAAATAACGTTTGTATCCAGTAAAAAGGTTAAACTCACCAGTTGACCTTACGCCCCGGCGAAACATCTCGCGCTTCCTTAAAGATGTCTGGCTCAATATTTAACTTTTGTAAATTGATGCTGTCCTGAAAAGTGGCGTAAGCATTCCAAAAACCAGTTTGCCCGGTTGATAGTCGCCGGTATTCTTGAATAGACAGCAGCACAGCTACCGGCTTGCCCCGGCGGGTCAATTCAATAACAGACGCTTGTTCAACGTCATGCACCAGGGTTGTAAAATGGTTTCGGGCCTCGGCTATTGAATATTTTCTTAACATCCTTGCCTCCAGATGGCTATTTTAATGACCATTTTAATTATTTTAGCTGCCTTGTCAATAAATCATCCTTTCTCAATTGGGTGTGACCAAAATGAGTTGGGGGAGAGTAGAATTGGGGAGAGCTACCCCCCCCGGCCTGCGGCGCTTTTTAACTCGTTTTAGTCACACCCTTCCCAATTGCGCTGCCGCCAGCAACTCTCCCCTGATGTCGTACAACAGGACTTCAACATTGAAAGCGCCGTTTACAAAAGCAAAAGCATGCTCGGCGGCCAGTTGAGCCAACCGTTGTTCCAAACCCTCAATTCCGGCCTGTCGAAGCAGAATTTGGACGTGCCGGGCCGTGTTGGCCGAGCGGATGCGGATCATCAAGCCGGCATCCGCGCCAATTTGCCCGGCGATTTCAGCCAGAAAGTTAAAATCAACGCCCCCCTCGCTAACGTGAGTCTGCATTCGGCCTTGAGCCTGTTTTGAAATTTTGCCAATCATCCCGGCGATGACCGCCTGCGAAAATCCCAACCGGCGAACCTGTTTGAGAGCGTAATCCATATGATCCCCCACCTGCACAAAGCCGAGTTCAGGCCAATCGGGGTGACGCTTTTGGGTGTATTCCTCACTGCGGCTGCCGGTAGTCAACACAGCCCTGGTGATGTTGTTGTAAGCCGCCACCTTTAACTCCACGTAGATACTGGCGCGATAAGCCGACTGAGAGAAGGGTTTGACAATGCCCGTTGTACCCAAAATGGAGATGCCGCCAATAATCCCCAGGCGCGGGTTGAGCGTTTCCTGGGCTATCGCCTCGCCGCCGGGTACGCTGATTGTCACCTTCAATCCCCGCGATTCCAATGCCGACCCGGCCTCGTCCGTTACCGCCTGGGTAATCATTCGCCGGGGGACCGGGTTGATGGCCGGTTCGCCAATCTCCACGGGTAATCCTGGTTTGGTGACAACTCCCACGCCTTCTCCGGCGGCTAAAATGATACCCGGCGAGTCGGTCCACTCGACCGCAGCCTGAATCTCAGCCCCGTTGGTTACGTCCGGGTCGTCCCCCGCATCTTTGATGGTTCCGCATCGCGCTCGACCCGGCTCTAACTCGCAGCGACACAACGCAAAGGTTACGTTCTTTTTGACCGGCAGGTCGATAGTAATCTCGCTCACGGGTTGGCCGGTGACAAGGGCGCGGGTAGCGGCGCGGGCCGTTGCGGCAGCGCAAGCGCCGGTGGTGTAACCTTCTCGTAGGCCAGGCAATGGGACAGGGGTGCGGGAGTGCGGGGGTGCAGGGGTGCGGGGGTGCAGGGGAGATTTCCCCCTTGCTCCTGTAAACGAAGTGGCGCCCCCCTGCTCCCCTGCCTGAACGTAGGTAGTCATCTTTGATTACCTGACCGCCAGTCGCAGCAGGGCATTGACGGCGGCCACGGCCACTGTCGAGCCGCCTTTGCGCCCCACCGCCGTGATGTAGGG
>JAJRVO010000095.1 GCA_024277275.1 Chloroflexota bacterium | reverse complement strand
TTTCTGAGCGGGTTTTGGGCAACAAGGGGTTGGGATACCACACCTTTTCCTCGTCAACGTCCAGAGAAATCCGGGCCTCGCCTAAACCTGTGGCCGCCCCTATCATCGAGTTGCCGCCTACTTCCAGCTTATGCCCTTTCTCTACCATTGTTCGCCCGGCTGCGCCTCGGCCGGCCTTGAGTACAGCCCAGGTCTTGCCGTCTTCGTCCGGGGTTTGATCGACCAAAAAGATACCGGCGTAGTAAAAGCCGTACTCTTCGCAGATAATGTGAACCGTGCTGAATAACATCACCTCCAAATCCAGAATAGAGGTGATGTTGCGGCTAACCTCTGCCCCGGCTTGCAGCAGCGTGGCGCGGCGGGCCGCCTGGGTAAAGAGCGCGGCGTTTTGCTGGTGCAAACGGGCGTTGTTAATGGCTACGGCCAACTGGTCGGCCATAGATTGCAGCGAGGAGACATCTTCGTCCGTAAAGGCCGCTTCTTCGACGCTTTGTACGGTTAGAGCGCCAATAACCTGCCCGCCTACGGCTAAGGGCAGCGCCATTTCAGAGCGCGTATCGGGCAAAAAGGGGTTATTAAACCAGACGGCTTCTTTACCCACATCAAAAGCAATCCGAGCCTCGTTTAATTTGGTGCAAGCCCCAATCATCGAGCGCCCGCCCACTTCCAGCTTGTGGTTATTCTCAATCATAATTCGACCGGCTTTGCCTCGTCCGGCCCTAAGCGCCGCCCAATCTTTGCCGTCCGTTAATCTTTCTACAATAAAGATACCGGCGTAGTAAAATTCAAACTCGTCGCAAATAATATCGACGGTGCTGGTTAATAGCTCATCCGGGTCTAAAATAGAAGAAATTATGCGGCTTACTTTAGCGCCCGCTTTGAGCAGCTTGGCCCGGCGACTGGCTCCATCCGGTGTTTTCTGTGCGATTTTTTCGGTTGCGTTTTCTGTAACGGACGCGTTTGGCGCTGGGTCTGTGTCCATAGATGGGGCCTCTATTCCAAATCACATGGCGGGATATAGGAAAAACGGCAGAAACATGGAGCTTGTTGAACGCTAATTAACGGGGGTTAGCGCCAGAGTGGCAAAAGCCCCCATTTCTTTAAGATTCTTCTTGTGCATTATACTAAAAAATCACACAAGGGGCAATAGGATATTGTTGCCTGTTAGGGGCGATCTTAAATTATTCAATCCTTAGCCCTGATGTTATAATTTGAGAGGATTTTATAATTGAATCTGACCGCCAAAAAGGACGAATGACGGATGACGATGGATGAGTGAAACGATGGATTAAGAGTGTTGTCGTTCGTCCACCGTCGTCCGTCCGGTTGAATAAGACGTTTCAAACAATTACCAAATCATTTCAATTTAGATGCGATGAGCGAACATCAAAGCCTTGACGACAATTATGATGAGAAGATAGAGAAAATGGTCTCCCTGACCGTTTCGGCGGCCAAAGGGGTTATACCAGAGGCACAGATAAGTCTGCCGCTGGCCCAAATTGCCAATGGCGACCTGGCCCCCTTTGAAGCCCGTGAACTGGCCCAAACGCTCTCCCGTATCCTCAAAGGCGAACGCGACCCGCTTGCCCTGGTCGAAAGCCTCACCCCGGAATTTACCGAGATGATTTGGGAAGCGCTGGCAGAAATCGAGTCCCCCTCCCCTGAATTAGACGATGAGGAAGAGCGCGAAGAAATCGTCTTTGAACAACTGATTGAAAAAGTTGCCGAAGCCTGCGCCGGCGAGGTGATGCTCTGGCAACGTCTTTGGGACTTTACGGAAGAGTTAACCACAGATGAGCGCGTCCCCTCCGAAATTCAGGTGTTAGGCGCTGTCCTCCGCAAAATCCTGGCCGGGGAGCGACAAAAACACGTTCTTGATGAGTTGTCGCCGGAGCATCGCTGGGCGGTGGAGCAACTGCTCGATTGGTTGAATGAGCAGGCCGTTGAGCCGGGAATAACACAATAGGAGAATACACATGACCAAAATAGCCTTTCTTGGGACCGGCATTATGGGCGCCGGGATGGCCCATAATCTACAGCTCATTAGGACTTATTTAGAATTGAAAACCGCTTGAGAGGGAATTTTATGAACAAAAAAACAGTTAAAGGCATTGACGTTAAAGGCAAACGCGCCCTGGTTCGAGTTGACTTTAATGTGCCTATGGAAGACGGCGCCGTTACCGATGACCGGCGCATCCGGGCAGCTTTGCCCACCATTAAATACTTGCTGGACCAGGGAGCGGGCGTGGTATTAATGAGTCACCTGGGCCGTCCGGGAGGCCGGCCAGACCCGGAGTTTAAATTGGACGCCGTTGGGGCGCGATTAAGCGAGTTGCTGGACAAACCCGTCAAAAAGCTGGATGACTGCGTGGGGCCGGAGGTTGAAGCCGTGGTCAAAGCCATGCAGTCCGGCGACGTAACGCTTCTGGAAAACACCCGCTTCCACAAAGAAGAGAAGAAAAACAATCCCGCTTTTGCCGCCCAACTGGCCGCGCTGGGCGAGGTCTACGTCAATGACGCCTTTGGCAGCGCGCACCGCGCCCACGCTTCCACGGCGGGCGTGGCCGATACCCTTCGCCCCGCCGTGGCCGGTTTTTTGCTGGAAAAAGAGTTGGAATATCTGGGCGGCGCGCTGGCTAACCCGGCCCAGCCCTTTTTAGCCATTATGGGCGGGGCCAAAATCTCAGACAAAATCAGCGTCATCGAGAATTTACTAACCAGGGTCGACGCGCTACTGATTGGCGGGGGGATGGCTAATACCTTTTTTGTAGCTCAGGGGTTGGACGTCGGGGTCTCGCTGGTAGAGGCAGACGCTATTAAAACAGCCAAACAGTTGTTAGACAAGCACGCCGACAAGCTGATTTTGCCGGTAGATTGCACCGTCGCCGCCGAGTTCAACGCCGAGGCCGAAGCCGAAGTTGTCCCGGTGGACGAGGTCCCCGCCGGGCGGATGATTTTGGACATTGGCCCGGCCACCATTGCCCACTTTGCCAATCGACTGGCGGCGGCCAAAACCGTGGTTTGGAACGGCCCGATGGGGGTGTTTGAGTTCCCCCGCTTTGCCGAAGGCACTTTTGCCGTAGCCCGCGCCCTATCCGGGCTGAAAGAGGCTGTCACCATCATCGGCGGCGGAGACAGCGCCGCCGCCGCAGAGCAATCCGGCCTGGCAGACAAGATGAGTCACATCTCTACCGGCGGCGGGGCCAGTTTGGAGTTTTTGGAGGGCAAAACGCTGCCGGGTGTGGCCGCGTTGGATGATAGGTGATCCAGAATTGGATTTACTGCTCTTCTTCAGGCAGTGGGGTAAAGGTGGGAACAGGCGTTGGGGGCGAACCTGAACTGGGGCAGATTCGCAGCCCGGCCCAGGCGGGGTTATAGGCGGCGTTGTTTTTCTCAAGGGCTGTTAAGAGCCAGGGGACGGCTTGCTCGCACATAGGAGGTTCCAGGTAGGCGTAGGCCAACCCCAACGAGTAGTAATACTCTTCCGGGGCGGATAGTTTTTCCTCAAATTGAATGTTGGTTTCAATTTTCCGGTCGCCGTCTGGTTGGGTATAGCCTACGCTGTCAACCCGGTCGGGCCAAAAGCTAACTTTTACCTCGTAAGGCGAAGTTTCCGGTTGGGGCATATCGCTAATTTCAAGGAAAAGGGTTCCGCCGGCAAGGTTAAGCGTCGCGGTTCCTCTGGTTTGGCTAAAGACGCGGGTAAACTCAAACGCTTCACCCTGCCGCACCCCGGACAAGGCTGTTTGGTTTTGAATGGATTGCACAACCGAGGTTGCGCAAGAAAGGTCTTGAGAGGAAGCGGCTTCTGAAGAAGCGGCTTCTGAAGAAGCGGTTTCTAAAGAAGCATTTTCAACGTTGGGTTCTGAGCGTGCTTCATAAGACACAGGTTCAAGCGTAGTTACAAACACTGTATCGTTGGGGTTTTTGGGCAGCGTAAAACGCCCTCGCAAAACGGGGATCGTCTCCGGGCCGATTAGCGTCTCAATTTCAGCGTGAATCTCAACCTGACGAATGCGCAGCAAAAACTTGTTTTCGGCTAACTCAATGGCTTTGGGTAGATATTCGGTGGCGGTTTCAAAGTTTTGGCGGGTGTAGTACGCCAACCCCAGATGTCCCCAGGCTCGATCATAAGCCGGGTCAACCCCAATGCCTTGCTCCAACGCATCGGCGGCCCGGGTAAACTCCCCATTGGTGTGATAGGTCCAGCCCAGACGGTCGTAGGCCTCCGGATCGGCAGGGTTTAGCCTGATAGCGGCCTTGAAACGATCAGCGGCGGTTTCAAAATCGCCCATCCAATAGTAACTGCGTCCGGCGGCAATATAGAGGGGGGCTAAATTTGGAGCCAGGCTGATGGCGTTCTCATAAAATTCCGCCGCCTCTGCGTAGCGCCCCTGTATCTCCAGCACATAGCCCATGTTGTGCTGCGCATCCAAACTCTGAAAATTTGCATCAAGGGCCTGCCGGGCGGCGGTACGCGCAGAGAACCAGTCAGACTGGTCGGCATAAACCTCTGCCAGAAAGGCGTTAGCTTCGGCATAGTTGGGGGCTAACTCAAGCGCGCAAGAGCAAACGTCAAACGCGGCGCCGTATTGAGCCTCCCAATCCAGGGCGCGACAGTAGTAGGCTAAATTCTCCGGACTGGTCGGGTTAAGCAATACGGCCTGAGCTGCGCGGTCAACCGCTTTGGCGGTATTGCCGGTATAAACCAGCAGCCGCGATTGGCGAATGTAGGGGACGTCGTTGTCGGGGTCAATTTGAATGGCCCGCTCATACGCGGCTATGGCCTCCGCTAATTTACCCTCGGCAAAATGGGCGTCGCCGTCTGCAATATAGAGGGGGGCCGGACGGGTTGGGGTAGGCGTCGGGCCAAATTCTTTTGCCAAGTCGGGCAGGTCTACCTCAAGGTAGCCAAGGTAGACTCCTATAATGATTGCCAACACAGCCAGCATTGCCAAAAATAGTACGGACAGAACAACAGTCAGGGCCGGATGACGCCGTTTTTCTCTAGGGCGATAGTACATAAGTTAAATACTAAGTTTTTTCGGGCGACGTCTTGGAAACAAGGTTGCAGGGTTGCAGGGTTACAGGGTAGCAGAGTAGCAGGGTAGCAGGGTAGCAGGGTAGCAGGGTGTCGCTCCATTATTTTCTGCAACCTTGCAACTTTGTAACCTTGCAACTTTGCAACTTTGCTACTCTGCAACCTTGATCGACAATTTTTTGTCGATGCAAATGCCTAAGACGCTCTGGTATCTTTGCAAAATTCAGGGGCATATTTTTGTAGTCGCCCCATTAAACAGGCGATACTACCCCTACCTCGAATTATTGGGAAGATACCTAAATTGTCAATTTTGGTTTGCTTCGTTTATCTCGTTCTCAAATTGGCGTTTTGGAATGAGGGAGGAAACTTGGCGGCTTACCTCGTTCCTAAACTCCGGTTTGGGAACGAGAACGGGGGAATATCAATTTTTATTGGGTTTGGCATCCTTTAAAATGGCGGCCTCGTTTAAAATCTCGCGGGCGCTTTGGCGGGTGCTTTCACTTAACGCGCCTAACATCTGGGCCAGTTCATCTATCTGGCTATCGCCGCTAAGGGCATTGACGTGAGTTTGGGTGCGTCCATTAGCCACTTGCTTGGTTACGTGGCAATGCAGTTCGGCGTAGCCCGCAATTTGGGGTAAATGGGTCACGCATAAAACCTGGTGCCGGCCCCGATGCGTCAGCCTCCACAATTTTTGACCAACCTTGCCGCCAACGCGCCCGCCTATACCCTGGTCAATCTCATCAAAGATGAGGGTGGGGGTTTCATCGGCGGTGGCCAGCACGGATTTAAGGGCCAGCATAATCCGGCTGGTTTCGCCGCCGGAGGCGACTTTAGCCAGCGGTTTAAGCGCCTCGCCGGGGTTGGGAGAAATTAAGAACTCTACCTGGTCTATGCCCTGCTCATCGCAGGCTACAGTCACCTTGCCATCCTTGCCGGAGTCGACATAAACGCCGTCGGGGGTTTCGGTCCACTTTATATCGACGCTGAAATCGGCTTTTTCCAGGTTCAAATCGGCCAGTTGAGCTACCACTTCAGCAGCTAACGGTTGCGCCGCCTTACGACGCGCTTTGGAAAGAGCCAGCGCTGCACGGCCAATTTTATGACGCAACGCCTCCTCTTCCTCCCGGAGCTTTTCAATATGTTCCTCGTTGTGGCTGATGGTTTCCAGTTCAGCCTCGGCTTTGCGCCCAAATTCAAGGACTTCTTCAATGGAGTGGCCGTATTTACGCCTGAGGCTAAAAATAAGGCTCAACCGCTCTTCAATTTCCTGCAAGCGGGCCGGGCTAAAATCAATGCCTTCGCTGTAATCGCGGATAAAGCCGGACAGGTCTTCAACCTGATAAGTTAAATTATCGACCATCTGGCGTTGTTCGGCCCAGGTTTGGTCCAGTTTAGCCAGACTGCCGACTACTCTGGCAACCTGTCCCAACAAATCCACAATCGAGGTTTGCTCGCCACCGTCTTCTCCTTCCACCAACAGGTTGTAGGCTTCATTGGTTAGCTGGCTGAGTTGTTCGGCATTAGCCAGGCGATTACGCTCTACGTTTAGCTCGTCTTCCTCGCCGGGCTTCAGATTGGCCGCCTGAATCTCTTCAACCTGAAAAGAAAGTTGATCAAGGCGGCGGGCCAGATATTGCTCGTCGCGCAGCAAGTCGGCCAGTTCCTGGCGCGTCTGGCGCAATTGGCGCACCTTTGAGGCCAACGCTTCACGTTGATCTTCCAACCCGGCGTATCGATCTAAAAAACGCTGGTGCTGTCGAACCTGCATCAAACTAAGATGTTCGCTCTGGCCGTGGATATCAACCAGGGGGCGGGCCACCTTTTCCAACATGCTTAAATTTACCGTCCGCCCGTTAACCCGGCAAAAACTGCGGCCTGTGCCGCGAATCTCGCGGCCCAAAATCAGGGTGTCCGGGTCGTCGCCTTCCAGACCCTCTTCTTCAAGAATAGGGTCGATCATAGTTCGCAACGGTTCAGAGAGTCGAAAAATACCCTCTATTCTGGCTCGTTGGCTTTGGGTGCGGATAAACCCGGTATCGGCCCGCCCGCCCAAAAGCATGGTCACGGCATCAACAATAATTGATTTACCGGCTCCGGTCTCGCCGGTTAGGACGTTGAAGCCGGACGCAAATTTTAAATTTAGCTGATCAATAATGGCAAAATCTGTGATACTTAGCTCAGAGAGCATAGTAGCAAACCTCTTTTCAATGAAAGTCTCAAGATTTAATCTGTCCCAAAAGTATAGCACAAAAAGAACACACGTGCTAGTATATTAAAACTTTTTACCGGCAATTTGCTGGACAAGTTGCCCGTCGTCAAGTAGAATCGAGCGACAAAAAATGAGATTGGAGGTTGAGGATTAGAGACATTGCGCCCTCTCTGTCCTTTATGGACATGATAACCAAGGGATTTCCAATCTCCGGTCTCTAACCTCACAAGAACAAGATGATTACCAACATTCAAGACTTGCTGGACCCTATCCGTCAACTTCATGAGCAAATTCGTGATGCCGTTGTCGTCGCCTGCGAAGCGGCCCCAATAGACGAGTTGGCAAAGATAGCCAAAGAAGAAGCGGGCGATACAATCTACGCGGTGGATCGGGTTAGCGAAGAATTACTCATCGATTTCTTTACCCGCCAAATTGCCGTGCATACGCCCATTGTGCTTATTGCCGAAGGGCTTGACGACGGCAAAATAGTCCTGCCG
>JAJRVO010000008.1 GCA_024277275.1 Chloroflexota bacterium | reverse complement strand
GTGTCCCATAAAAATGTTACTTTATGGCCGTTGGCAGTATAGTTGCAAAGCAATGGATAACCAACGGATATACGACGCCGTACCGTTTAGCAATTATAGATGATTAAAGTATACTGATTAGCTAAAATCAATGACCAGACTTCCACAAAAACGAGAACATTAAATGATCAAAAAACGTGTAATAATATCTTTAACTTTGATAATTATAGCCATCTTCTGGCTGCTGCAATTTTCTGCGGTGGTTGCCGCTCCTGAAAGTCAGGGGCAGGATATCGCCATTATCACCGAACCGATTAACAATGCCGTGATACAGGGCAGCGTGCCTATCATCGGCAGCGCCGATTTCCCCTCATTTCAATTTTATATAGTAGAATTTCACCCGGAGCCGGTTACAAATAACCAGTGGCAAATCATTGGCACTATTCATGAGACGCCGGCGCTTAATACTGTTTTAGAAACCTGGGATACCACGCTAATTCCCGATGGCAGCTATACCCTGCGCTTACGTGTGGTGCGTCTGGATGGCAACTACAGCGAATTCTTTTCGCAACAAGTGGTTGTGTCTAATGCCCAACCTATTGTCACCGATACCCCTACCCCAACCCCTGCTCTTATTCCATCCGCTACCCCCACCGATCTTCCCCCAACCCCAACTATTGTTATTGACCAGCCCATTGTAGACACGCCCACCCCCCGCCCGGTAGAAACCAGTCCCCCGTTGGAAGACCCTGAAGAAGAAAGCGGCTCCTTTATTCCAACAGTGACCGGTTTTTCCACTATCCCGCTGCGAGACGCCTGCTTGTATGGGGCCGGGCTTATGTTGAGCGTTTTTGTGTTATTTGGTTTTCTATCGGCCTTGCGGATGTTTATAAAAGGTTTTGTTGATAGACGTCGCCTCAAAAAGTAACGTAAACTCAATCAAAATGCCAATTTCATTTCCATTCTTTAGAATCGCCAAGAAAAAAAAAGACCCCGGCCCGGTTGAATGGTTGATTGTGGGTTTGGGCAATCCCGGCAAAAAGTATATCGATACCCGCCACAATGCCGGTTGGCATCTGCTTGATACCATTGTACGCGATAACAGCGCTTTTAGCTTTGACGAGAAACGCAGCAAAGCTCTACTGGCCCGGGCAGAATTGGCCGGGGTAAAGGTGGCGCTGGTTAAACCCCAAACCTATATGAATCTCAGCGGTCAGGCCGTAGCTCCTATTGCTCGCTTTTACAAAGTGCCTCCAGAGCGTATTTTGGTCGCTTTTGACGATGTCGATTTACCCCCCGCCACGTTACGTCTGCGCCCCAAAGGTGGGGCGGGCGGGCAAAAAGGCATGCGCAGCATTATTCAACAACTAGGTACCCAGGAATTTCCCCGGATACGTTTGGGTATTGGTCGACCGCCGGGACGGATGCCGGTTGAAGCCTACGTTCTGCAAAAATTCAAGCCGGACGAGTGGCAAGCAATGGTTGTTACCTATGAACGGGCTGCCCAAGCCGTCAAGGCCATCTTAACAGACGGTCTTGATAACGCCATGAATCAATTTAATGTGTCGGGATAGATATCCCTGAATTCTAATAATAATCTAGTAAAATAATGGTATAGTAGGTAAAATCCGTACTCCCTACTCCCTACTCCTTACTCCCAAAATTATTCATTTCAAAGTAACATAATTGAGGTAAAAGCACTTATGATGCGTTTTGATAAATTTACTGAACGAGCTCAAGATGCCGCAATGCGAGCTTACGAAATTTTACAGCGATACCAGCACTCCCAGGCCGACACCGAGCATCTGTTTTTGGCCCTGCTGGAGCAACCTGATGGACTGGTCCCTGAAATATTAGAGAAAGTGGGCGTCGATCCGGAAATGGTGATGGATCGGCTTGACCAGGTTTTATCGGCTGCGCCCAAGGTGGGCGGAATGGTTAATATGGCTGTTGGTCAGGTCTATATCACCCCTCGGCTAAAGCGGGTGCTGGATAATGCCCAGGAAGAGGCCAAAAATATGCAGGACGAGTACATCTCGACCGAGCATCTCTTTTTGGCAGTTTTGAATGAGCGGGGCACGCCTTGCGCCCGGATTTTACAGGAAATTGGAGTTAACAAAGGCCGGGTGGCCGATGTTATTGAAGAAGTTAGGGGCGGGCAGAAAATCACCAGCCCCCAGGCCGAAACCCGCTACCGCACGCTGGAAAAGTACAGCCGCGACCTGACCGAAATGGCAATGGAAGACAAGCTTGACCCGGTGATTGGGCGCGATAATGAAATTTTGCGCCTGATACAGGTGCTTTCGCGTCGAACCAAAAACAACCCTGTTCTTATTGGCGAAGCCGGGGTGGGCAAAACCGCAATTGTTGAGGGTCTGGCCCAAAAAATTGCCGATGACGATGTTCCGGAAATTCTGATGGGGCGTCGCGTTGTTAGTCTGGATTTAGGGGCGATGATTGCCGGGTCGCGCTTTAGAGGCGAGTTTGAAGAACGGCTAAAAAATGCCCTGGAGGAAATTCAGCGGGCGCAGGGTGAAATTATTCTTTTTATCGACGAGTTGCACACGGTTGTGGGCGCAGGCGCGGCTCAGGGCGCGGTTGACGCCAGCAACATGATGAAACCGGCCCTGGCCCGGGGCGAGTTACGCTGCGTGGGAGCGACCACGCTTGATGAGTTTCGCAAGTACATTGAAAAAGACCCGGCTCTGGAACGACGCTTTGCCCCGGTCTTTGTAGAAGAACCCACCGTTGAGGAAACCATAGAAATGTTGCGCGGTCTTAAGCATCGCTATGAAGCGCACCACAATATTTGCTACACCGACGATGCGCTTAAAGCTGCCGCTCGACTCTCGTACCGTTACGTGCCTGACCGCTATCTCCCGGACAAAGCGATTGATTTGATTGACGAGGCAGCCAGTAAATTGCGCGTAGCCATCTACTCTATGCCGGAAGACCTAAAAAGCAAAAGGAAGCAGCTGACTAAGCTTCAAAATGAGGAGATAGAAGCCGGGCAAATGCAAGATTGGGAGCACGCCGCTCAAGTAAAGGCCGAACGGTTACGCCTGGAACAAGAATTTCAGCAAGAACGCGATGTTTGGCGACAAGAGAAAAACCTGGACGAGGTGGTTGAAGTAAGCGACATTGCCGAGATGGTTTCAAGCTGGACCGGCATTCCCTTGCACGATATGCTCCAAACCGAGGCTCAAAAACTCTTGCGTATGGAAGACGCGCTTCATGAGCGCATTATAGGCCAGGATGAGGCCATCAACGCCATTAGCGACGCCATTCGCCGGGCGCGTTCCGGCCTCAAAGACCCGCGTCGACCCACCGGCAGCTTTCTCTTTTTGGGCAGTTCCGGGGTGGGCAAAACCGAATTGGGTAAAGCCCTGGCCTGGTTCCTCTTTGATGATGAGGACGCGCTGCTGCGAATTGATATGAGCGAGTACCGGGAAGGTCACACGGTTAGCCGTCTCTTTGGTTCGCCGCCCGGTTATGTGGGTTATGACGAGGGCGGTCAACTCACCGAGGCGGTCCGCCGCCGGCCCTATCAGGTGGTGCTTTTTGATGAAATTGAAAAGGCCCACCCTGATGTTTGGAATGCCTTGCTGCAAATTTTAGAAGATGGCCGTTTAACCGATGGGCATGGCCGAAATGTCGATTTTACTAATACGGTGGTCATTATGACCAGTAACGTGGGGACGGCTTTTGGGGCCAAAGGCGGCACTTTGGGTTTTCGTCAGCGGGGCGACCAGGGAACCTTTGATGATGTTCGGCTTAAGGGCGACATTCAAGATGCCCTACGCCAGCACTTCCGGCCGGAGTTTTTAAACCGGATTGACGAGATCATCATCTTCCACACCCTGACTCAGGAACAAGTCACCCAGATTGTCGATTTGCAGATGCAAGAGATTGCCGACAGGTTGAACGAACATGACATCACCATTGAGTTAACCGACGCCGCCCGCGTCTGGCTGGCCGAGCAGGGCTACGACCCCGCCTTTGGAGCCAGGCCACTGCGTCGCACCCTGCAAAAACAGGTGGAGTCGCCTTTATCGGTTCGACTCCTTCAGGGTGAGTTTAAAGAAGGGGATGTGGTTGTTGTTGACTACGATGAAAACGAGGGACTCCAGTTTATTAAGAAGGATGAGTTAGTGGTTGAAGTGCCGTCGCCGGTGGAGGTTGGCGAGTAATCCTGGCGAGATATATGTCAAACAAAAATGCCGGCGCAAGTTATTGCGCCGGCATTTTTGTTTAGGTGTGTTTCATTTCAGTGTAGAAATAGCTGCCAAACTCTTATTTTGTGGCTGTTACTCAGCGGTGTGCAGTGCGCCCAGGTCCGCCCATGCTCCCATAACCTGCCCGGCCTCATCAAGCGCTTGCGCCTGCATACGGTACGTTCCGGGCGGGAAATCGGCCGGAACCCAGAGAGCGCGGTTGTCCCGTATGCGCTCTCCGGCGGCCCAGAGGGTGGTGGGGTAACGGTTGTGCGAAGGTTGGCCGCTTTCCTGCAATATTATCTCATCGGTGGTTGTCGCCAGGCGCAGGTTTATGGTGTAGTTAGTTGTGGGAGTTTTCTTGGCCTCCCAGAAAATAGCTATCCGCAAAAAATCATCACGTCGAATGATTTCTCGTTCCGGCGTGGCGCCCAGCAGACGTAGGTCAGGCCCAAAATCTGCCTCAACCGGCCAGTTGATCTCCAACTCTGCCAGGGAAGGGGTGCGAGTCGACCTGGCGATTGTGACCGGAATTGCTACAACATCACCCCAAGCCAACTCCGTGCCTGTCGTTACCGGCAGCCGGACCCAGGTTGTTGGCTGGTACAAGCCCGTTGCCACAAAATAGTCCCCCGGCGGCGTGCCGTGCGGCACAAAAATAGCGTGGGGGTCTTGTACAAAACCCCACGGCTGCCACTGCGTCTAGGGCAGTTCGCCGGGATGCAGGTTGTCTTGCCCGGCATATAGATGGCGTTCGGCGTCAACCAACTGGGCCAGGGCGCTGTAGTTGGTTGCCAGCGGTTGTTGGGCCTGCCAATAGGCGGTTAACTTGATGTGTTCTCCCGGTCTGACCGTTGCCCGGTCCAAATCATACCCCAATAGCCTGACCTGCCCCCCCAAATCTATTTGGGTCGATACGTCTGCTCCGGTCACGGTAGCGCCGTTAAAAGTGTGCTTTAGCGGCGTGTCGAACCAATCAAGGTAGAGTAGCTTGGCGCCAATTAAGAGTATTGCCAGGCCGGTTAAGGTAGCTAATTGAGAGTGAGTGAAGCCGGTTGATCTGATGCGCGTGATGCGGGCAACCAAAGGTTGCTTGGCGTGATGCGTGATGTTTTTTGCGGCCCGCGCTTCACGCATCACGCTGGTTGCCAATAGGAACAGGGTTATAACCAGTGTCCCAACTGATAAGAAATTTGCCGTTCTCCGCAACGGCGTTTCTTGAAAGGAGAGTTGCAGGCGATGCCGGCCCGCCGGCATATCGATGCCGATTAGCCCGTTCTGGTCGATGGGGGCAATAGCGCCGGGTTGCCCGTCGACCAGAGCCTCCCAGCCGGGAAAGTAGAAGGTGTGGAAAGTGGCCCGGTACGGCTCCGGGGAGTTGATGACCAGTTCTGCCCGGTTGAGGGTATAAATAGCCGACTCAATGGCGGCGTTTTGGGGCAGGGAAGTTGGGTCGAGCCGTTTAATGGTTTCTCCGGCCCGGTACATTGGCTCCAGCGGCGATTGGCGCGGTATTGTTTTTACCCATATTGGGAGATACTCGCCAAAGGAGGTTGTGCCAATAATGCCGCTGGCGTGTTCATAAGCCATCATACCCCGCAGGGTTGGTTCGGCGGGAGGGGGATTGTGGTAGCGCGGATAAAGCAGGGGGACTGTGGTTGTAAAAATCAAAATAATGCCGAGCAATGTTAAACTGAAGCTCAGTCGCCTGGGCAAAGTTGCCACGGCGGCTGCGGCTAGAACGGCTAAAACCAAAGCCGCCGGTCCCAGCAAACGATGTGGGAATTGCACAAAGGCAAGCAAGGGGATTTGTTCCCAAACGCTCACTGAAATGGGAAGCATCATGACGATGGCGCCGGCCAGAGCCAGGGCGGTGAAGGTGAGGAGGGGAGCGACACTTCGTTTATAGGAGCAGGGGTGCAGGGGTGCAGGGGTGCGGGGGAGATTTTCTTCGTCCGCTTTGGCTGGTAGCGGCTCCGTGACCCGCGTTTCTGGCTGTGGAGATTGCCGGGTTGTTGATTTGTTTACAGAAGGATTAGGATTTTTTCTTGCTGATTTTAGGCGTTGGATAAGATAAACTGATAAACCTATAAAACCCATTGCGGCCAGTCCGACTTGGGCCAGCCCCAAGGTTAGGGGAAAGCTGGGGTTGAGTAAACCGGTGTTGGCCGGTTTTTGTAGCGAGAAAAGTTCGGACAAGCTGACAAAATGAAAGTGAAAATCGAAATCCGGCGGCGTAATTACGCGCTCAATCTGGACGAATTCCCTTTCAAAGATGGCCGGTATCAGGAAAAAACCGACCAAACCGGCTCCCAGCATTACAGCCAACCCTACCCGCAAAATCATCGACCGTTTTGTTGTTGCGGAGGCGGGTTGCCGGAAGAGTCGGGCCAATATTTCAAGACCTAAATAGAGTCCCAGCAGTGGTATAAAAAGTAGAG
>JAJRVO010000094.1 GCA_024277275.1 Chloroflexota bacterium | reverse complement strand
GTTTCTGACATCATCAAAAACGCCGGTTAGTTGGAGAATGTCAGTCATAAAACCCTCTGCAAAAAATCGCTCCCCTTCAGGGGTGGTGTAGCTGACTATTTTGCTTTCGCTGTTAGCGTTCTATAGTCTTTCGCCAGGCGGCCTGCTCGTGAACCGCTAAGGTTATATTTTTGCCTTAGCTCCCACGCGCTTAACCCTCTCCGGGCGTCCTCAATCTGCTCCGGAGTAAACCCTTTACGGTTGTGTCCGCCCCGTCCGGTTGGAAATGGGATGAGTTTCCTGAACGAATGACGCGGTTCATCATCCACCACCTCCCATTGCCGCCTGGCATCCGGCAGTGGAATGTGTTGGCCAATGAATCTGTCCCGGTCTCGTATTGTCGCGGCCTGGAAATGGACCGGGCGCGGGCCGGCTTTGGAGAACAATAAAAAATCTCCTTGCCCCATCAGTTTCTCCGCGCCGGAACCGGATACGCCGCTGGCCACCACGGCGTCATTGGCGCTGGTAACCGCGCCAACTACTCGCGTTGGAAAATTGGCAATGACCAGAGAACCAAGCGATTCCGATGTTGGTTTCTGAGTGCCGGCAATGATGTGAATGCCGGCTCCCCTGCCCCTTTGCGCCAACCGGGTTAACCCATCCCGGAACGGTTTGCCAATTACTGCCATCAGATCGGCCAGTTCGTCAATAAAAACATACAACCGGGGCAATTGTCGCCTACCCTTGCTCCGTTGTTCCATCTCACTCAACAACTGACTCAACGCGGTCATAACCGCGCCGTCATCCACGCCGCGAATGGTCGTAATCAGATGCGGCAAGCCACTTACGGCATCAAACTCGCCGCCTTTTGGGTCAATCGCAACCAGGCGAGCTTCCTCTGGCGATGTGTTGGCTGCCAGAGAAAGAATCATCGTGGTCATCAGAGTGGTTTTTCCACTGCCTGTTGTCCCTGCTACCAGCGCGTGGGCCACCCCAGGATGCTCTAATCGTAACGCAACGGGCAACAGGTCGTCGCCAACGCCGACGACCATTGTGTGTGGAGGATAGTTCACTGTCCTGTACAGTGATTCCAGGTAGGTTGGGCGGGGTTGGTTGTGGGGAATGCCAATACGAATCTGACCGCCGTCTCGCTGAATGCAAATCTCGCCTTGCACTCCGAGACGCAGGGCGAGAATCTGGTCAAGCCGCCGGATATTTGGTATCAGGCTGGCCTGATTGCCATAGACCTGAACCCGGTAGTTGACCATACGCGGCCCGGCATCGCCGCCGGCCACACGGACAATTAAACCGTTGTCGTGGAGAATTTGCTCTATCTGGTTGGCCTGTATATTTAAACTCAGTTGATCCACCTGAACCACCCTGTCTTTTTGGGACACGCTTCCTCGATGCGCCACTGTCGACTCTTGCGCCCCCGGCGCAACTGCTGCAACACTATTTCTGTCTCTGCTTCAGTGATGTCTGCGGGCTGAAATGATACGGATTGATGACCTGTAAACAGTTCAAACTGGCCAGGGGCTGTTGCCAGGATTTTGGTCTGGAATCGAAATCCCAGGCAGTTTACCGACCTGGTAGTGGTAGTGGCAATAACCCGAACTTTTTGCCCCGAGGCGACCAGGCGACCAACCGCATTTCGCTCAGAATCGCTTAGTTGCTCCAAATCATCCGCCACCACCAGGATGTGGGGAGAGGCGAATTGGGAGATATTTTTTATTTTGTCCAGGCTGACTATATGGGGCCAACCTGAAAATCGGTCTCGAACCTGACCAACAGCAACTATCTGTATCTCTCTCTGGCGATTCAACATTGCCAGAGAAAGGCTGATTGTCCACAAAAGCGCAGTTTTACCCTGACCGGCTTCGCCAATGATGACTGCGCTACCGCCCAGACTCAACAACAATGGTCTGGCGCGGTCATCCAGACCCATTACAGCGGTCAGCCTTGGTGGGTTTTCCAGAGCGCAGACCAAATCAGGTAAGGAGACGCGCTCGCAGAATGAACGTTTGGCTTCAATTTCAAGGCCGCCGCTTTGCCTCCGCACCTTCACTTCGCTGCCAAGTCGTTGCGTTATGTCCCGGCGCAGGAAAGAACTCTTGATTCCTCCCCGTCCTCCCCGGGGGATGGCTGCGCGAAAGTAAATTCGGCTCGGCGTGATACGCCCGCCGGTAACTCTGGCCTGTGGAAGGTGTCTTGCCAGGGACGTCTCTATCTGGTTAGCGCGAAACTCAATCGTTCTCATAATCTTTTGGCGGCAAAGATACTCCATCCGGCGGCGGGCCGGACAGAAGCATCAATTCTATTTTTTGTCCGGCGTCCAGGCAGCCATTGAGTTGCCTGATTAAACTTTCCCGGTTGTTTTGCCGGAAAGCCGAGGCTGCCATCTCGGCTTTCCAGGCTGCCGTATTACCCTGGTCAAACAGCGCTTCCAGAGCTTGAATGGCCCAACGCGGCCACCGTTCATCTCGATAGTTCTCTTCTCGCCGGATAGTTTCCAGTCTGGAAGCCACCAGCGCGGCTTCACGGCCGGCTTGTCCTAAACGGGTCAGCAGCGCTTGTATCTGTTGAATGTCAAGGATTCCAAATTCAAATAGTTGTAAAGCTGATTTTGCGTCCCTGCTTAAAACTCGGGCTGTATTGATTGCCGTTTCGTATTCGTCTCTGGCCCATGCCGGCCAGGGCTTTAGTCTGCTTCGTCTGGTTGCCATAATAAATTTAGGAATCGGGATTAAATAACTGTCTGTCTCATTTCAGAGCGCAGTAAATGGTAATTAGGGATTGGCTTAATAACCAATTACCATTTACCAATTACAATGTTGAGGGACAGTTATTTAATTCTCATTACTTAGCGTATTTGAATTTTAGGCGTACTGCTTACAACCAATTAAGGGTCATTTGACGCGCTTGGTCGTCTGCGTGTCGTACAATTGATGATTACGCAAGTCGTTAACAAAAATTTTCATTGTCAGGAGAATTAGATGACCCCAAAATTACAACTTATCAAATCAGCCAGAGATAACAGTTATTATGAGGCCGGGTTACTCAGACGCCGGATTCAGGAATTTCTGCAAATCAAGAAACGCGCCTGTCGTCCGGCTACGCTGAAAACCTACAGTAGTGTCCTTGATCAATATGCCGGTTTTGCGGGCGACAATGATTGGCCGCCTATCTGGCAGGACATTCTGGCCTGGTTAGACCACCTGGAAGCGAGCGGCTTGACCCAAGCGACCATCCATACCTATTGGGTGCAGCTTCGCACTTTTTTGAATTTTCTTGAAAAGATGCCGCTCTGCGACTGCCCTGGCTCAACTTGCAAAGACTCTGCGTGACCATCCCGGCGGAATACAATAAAAACAAAAAAGGTCAGGAGGTCTATTTTGACGTCCAGGTGAAGGCCAATTTACAAGATTGGCTGGCCATCCGCCCGCAGCGAGATGGTGTTGAGAACGTCTTTGTCTCACTGCGGGGGCAGACAGGCGCGGCCATGACGCCACGCGGCATCTACGCAATGTTACAGCGTGTTTGTGATGCGGCCGGCGTTAAACGTCGCAAGTTCCATGCTCTGCGTCACAGTTCAGCGCTGGACGCATTGGAAGCGGGAATCTCGGTTGAAAAGGTTCAGCAACAATTAGGCCACGCCAGTCTTTTGACCACAATGAAATACCTGCGGGGCCGGGATGAAGACCGGCGGCGGGCCTACCAGGAATGCAGCCTGTCTGATAGTCTGGATAAACGGGCTGCAAAACGGCTTTAAACACAAAAACAGGGCGCGACTGATTGACTTATCGCGTCCTGTTTGCTATATTTAGAGCAAAGGCAGTTTTATTAAAGTCTTACCAGCCTCCGTAGCTCAATTGGATAGAGCATCAGTCTTCGGAACTGAGGGTTAGGGGTTCGAATCCCTTCGGAGGTGCTTTGTAAGTTTTTATTGCTGGTCATAATGCGCCTCTAAATGTTGCTGCGTCTTTCCAGTAACAGAACATCACGCCATTTGCCGTCCATTTGTCCAATCCCTTTACGGACGCCGACAACCCTAAACCCGCATTTTTTGTGTAACTCAATACTGACGATGTTTTCAGGAAAAATCCCGGCTTGCAAAGTCCAAAACCCGGCTTTTTCAGACTTTGCTACAAGCGTTGATAACAACAATTTTCCTATACCTTTGCCTTGAGAAGCATTTGACACATAAACGCTAACCTCAGCTACTCCGGCATAAACGCGTCGATTTGAAACAGGACTCAATGCGGCCCACCCGACAATAGTATTGTCTTCCGTAGCCACTAATCGACATTGCTCAAAGACGCTATTGTTCCACTCTGCCCAGTCTTTAGCTTTTTGTTGAAAAGTGGCGTTTTTGGTATCAATGCCTTGCTGGTATATTTCTTGAACCCAGGGCCAATCATCTTTGTAAAAGGGGCGAACTTTGATCATTGTATATCCGGTACCAACTGTTTTTCTTGATTATTTGATATTACGTTGGCCATTGTAGATTGTCAATAAATAATTTTTGTAAGTGTTGAAACAATTCCTAAAACAAAAAAACCGGGAATATCACGGTTTTTTGTTTGCTGTAATTATTTGTGTGGCCCAACTGGATGATACAAATGCAAGTTTCAACATCCAGCGGTTCTTGGTTACTAATGGTCCAATCTTGTTAACCGGACCAAGCAGGGTAAATAGTTAAGGTTTAATTTTTTTAAGTTGAACAAATTGTTAAATACGTAGCTCGTAGCCCTGGCCGCGCCGTGTAAGAATAAGCTCTGGAATACGG
The DNA here is from genome assembly GCA_024277275.1 of Chloroflexota bacterium. Taxonomy (GTDB): domain Bacteria; phylum Chloroflexota; class Anaerolineae; order 4572-78; family J111; genus JAJRVO01. The sequence goes on along the minus strand of JAJRVO010000094.1, from coordinate 1,283 downwards.
GGGTTATCTTCTATTTTTTGGCGTAACCAGCAAATATGAACATCCAGCGTGCGGGTATCGCCCAGGTACTCGGTATTCCAAACTTCTTGCATAAGCTCACTGCGACTCACAACCTTGCCTACATTTTTCATAAGGAGGACCATTAGCTTTGTTTCTTTTGGGGTAAGATGAATCTCATCCCCCCTTTTTTTGAGCGTGGCTTTGCTTACATCCAAAACCATCTCATCAACCTGGACCACTCCTTTAGGTAATTTTTGGCGGTGCATAAATGTTCCTCCTGCTTTAATATAAACCGTAATTGTTAAATTTCAAATGTTAAGAACATTATAACACCTTGAAATTTAACGGTCTATAGGAAGTCTGTCCTGTTTTTACAATATTAAAATAGGAAAATTTTCTCAGTGGGATTATGAGATAATAAGCTACCGGATAAACCTCAAACTATCCTGCAAGGTTTTCATCTCAATTTCGGTTAAATTTCGCCATTGGCCGGGCGTAAGGTTGCCCAGCTTAACCGGGCCTATGGCAATCCTGATTAGGCGCAAGGTTGGATGCCCTACGGCTGCGGTCATCCGGCGCACTTGACGTTTACGCCCTTCGCGCAGCGAGATTTTTAACCAGGCCGTGGGAATGTTTTTTCGATATCGGATTGGTTTTGATCGAGGAAATACGTCCGGTTCAGCAGGCAAGCGTTCAACCCGTGCCGGCCGGGTTGGCTTGCCTTTAACCATAACGCCTCGCCGCAGTTGATTTAGGGCGGTATTATTGGGAATGTTCTCTATTTGTACAAGGTAAACTTTATTTAATTTGTATTTTGGGTGGGTAATGCGGTGCGCCAGCTTTCCATCCGAGGTAAGCAGGAGCAGTCCCTCGCTATCATAATCCAACCGGCCGGCCGCATAAACATCGGGTACATCTATATAATCGCCCAAAGCGGGGCGACCTTCCGGGTCGGTAAAAGAAGTTAACACTTTATAGGGTTTGCAAAAGACAATGGTTTGGTTTTGGACTGCGCCCACTGCCTACTCCAACACTAAACCGCACACCGACACAAAGGAGGTATTGGCTTGGTCAGCCGGGCAGCGGTTGTAGGCAATGGTTTGACCCTGAGATTGACCTAATACGTCCAGAGTAAAGTAAAAGGACGAAAGCCCACAGATGTTGCGCTGGTGTTGTCCCGCTTGCATAAGTTTAAAAAAAGCGTTGGCATCGCCCTGGCACAGGGTATCCATCAGGATGGTATCCTCTGCTTTCATCTGTACATATTCCACCGAGTTAAGAGG
>JAJRVO010000093.1 GCA_024277275.1 Chloroflexota bacterium | reverse complement strand
CCTATCCTCGTAGCCGCGCTCTGGCTTCGGCGCAATAGGGACAAGCGTCGCCTTTATAATCCCGGCCACAGGTATAACAACTTTTTATCTCGCTTTCAATGGCAATCTCGCCCACCGGGGCGGCAATCAGGATTAACTCCCAATCAGAGTATTGGGCCAGCCACTCCGCAATATCTTTATCATCAACCTTAACCCCATCCGGCCCGATAGTAAGCGTCCCGCGCAACACATGAGCGCCCATTTCCATGCTATTCAGCGCCAATCGTCGCGCTTCGCTTTTTGAGATTGCCATTTAATTGCTCCCTAAACTAAAGTTTCGTACTCTGGGCCAGGGCGTAAACTTTGCGTTTAGGCCAGTCGCTCTGGTCCGTAACCTGTCGCACAGCATCTTTAACCGTCATTCCTTCAGCAATTGCTCTGACCAGGGCAGTCTTTACCTGGGCTTCATCCCAACCTTCCGGTTGAGCGGCCCCGGCTACAACCAGCGTAAATTCTCCGCGAGGTTCTCTCTCCGTCCACTCCTGGCGCGCCTCGGCCAGCGTGCCGCGCCAAATCTCTTCGTGAAGTTTGGTCAATTCTCGACAAACAGAGACTGCTCGCTCCGCGCCCAAAACATCGACCATATCCGCCAGCGCCGCCTGTATGCGATGCGGAGTCTCAAAAAAGACCAATGTGGCCGGTTGTGCCGACACTTCCGCCAGGGTCCGGCGTCGTTGGCCTCTTTTTCTGGAAAGAAACCCAATAAACAAGAAGCGGTCTGTCGGCAATCCACTGGCAGGCAATGCCGCCGTTAAAGCGCTGGGGCCGGGGAGTGATACAACGTCAATTCCCCGGTCAATTGCCGCCCGCACCAATTGATACCCCGGATCGGACAGAAGCGGCGTGCCGGCCTCTGAAACCAGGGCCACGTCCCCCTGTGCCAGAGTATCGAGTACCCGCTCCAACCGGGTCTCTTTGCTATGCTCGTAATAACTAACCATAGGACGCTTGATCTCAAAATATTTAAGCAAACGCCCGGTGGTGCGGGTATCCTCGGTGGCAATCAGGGACACATCGCGCAAAATACGTAGAGCGCGCAACGTAATATCTTCCAGATTTCCCAACGGCGTGGGGACAATGTAGAGTGTGCCCATAAGTTTAAGTGGTAATTAGAGATTAGTAATTGGTAGTTAGTAGTTTTCCCAATCTCCGCTCTCTAATTACCAATCTCCATTACCCGGTCTCTGCCAAGACCTTCTTTAGCGCGGCAACCAACGTTTTGTCCTGCTCCGGCAGCACGGTACGCGGGTCTAGCAAGAGCCGGTTGTCCTCAATGCGGGCAACCACAGGCGTATCATCAAGATAGCGCAGCTTTTCGGCCAGGGCGTCAACCGAGTCAACAGAAATGACCAGCGCTTTGGTGGGCAGCGTTTGGCCGGGCAGGCTACCGCCTCCCACCGCTGAGACGCTATCTACAACCTGCAAAGGGAGGTCGGCCAACTGGGGTACGCTACGCAGGGACGCGAGCCACTTGCGGGCGCGTCTGGCCAAAGCGTTGGGCCGGGCGGAAATCATGCGCCAAACAGGAATTTCGTCAATTGCTTTGTTTTCAAGGTAGGCCAGCAAAGTTGCTTGCAAGGCAGCCAGAGTGGTTTTGTCGACTCGTAGGGCGCGGATGAGCGGATGCTTTTTTAGCTTGTCAACAAGATGTTTCTTGCCAAAAATCAGACCGGCCTGCGGGCCTCCCAGCAATTTGTCGCCGCTGGCGGTGATAAGATCGACTCCGGCGGCCACGCTTTCCTGCATGGTCGGCTCGTGGGCCAGGTCAAAGGGGGCGGTATCTACCAATGTGCCGGAGCCTAAGTCTTCCATAAAAGGAATGTTGTAGCGATGAGCCAACTCGGCCAGTTCTGCCAGGGTGGGTTGGGCGGTAAAGCCGGTAATTTGATAGTTGCTGTGATGGACGCTGAGTATCATACCCGTCTGGTCCGGGTCAAATGCCTGTTCAAAATCGCGGGTGTAAGTGCGGTTGGTGGTTCCTACCTCAACCAGGGTTGCCCCGGATTGGGCCATAATATCCGGGATGCGAAAGCCACCGCCAATCTCAACCAACTGGCTGCGACTGAGCAGAACTTCGCTTCCTTTGGCCAAAGCCGTTAGAGCCAGCACCACAGCCCCGGCGTTGTTGTTGACTACCACAGCCGCCTCTGCGCCGGACAGGCGGCAAAGCAAGTCGGCAGCGTGGATATAGCGAGACCCGCGCGCGCCGACCTCCAGGTTGTATTCCAGATTGGAGTAGGCCGAGGCAGCCCGGATCATTGCTTTTTGCGCTCTATCACTGAGCAGAGCGCGTCCCAAATTGGTATGAATAATCACGCCGGTAGCATTAATTACCGGCTGCAACGTGGGCCGTGTATTTGCCACAATGCGGACTGTTACGGCCCTGATCAGGTCAGCGGCGGAGAGAGCCGGCTGTCCGGCTATAATCTGCTGCCTCGCTGAATCCAGTTCCGATCGAATGGCGTCAACCACAACCTGGTGACTATGAATTTTGGTGAACGCTGTTATTTCGTCAACTTTGAGCAGTTTGTCGACACTGGGTAATTTACGTAGTTGGGCCTGCATTATTTACTCCCGAGTCAAAAAGAATGCTTCAATTAAAATAAATACACAAAGAAGGACGGCGGCAATGGTCAAGTTTAAGGCTCTGATTAATTGGAGGTAAGCCAGCACCATCCCCAAAAAACCGACCCAGGCTCCCTGGCGGAGCAGGCGGGTTTTGTCTCGTTTAAGCCAGCCGGAGGTGGCAAAGCGATAATTCAGATAGGCGGAGACAGGCGCCGCGCCGGCGCTTAAGCCTGTAAAAATCAATATAAGAACAAGCGCTTGGGGACCGGCAAGAATTGTCCCCGGATTGGGCCAGATGTGGGAAACAACATAGCGTAACAGCAGAAAACTAAAAAGGGCCAGGGCTGTTGAAAGAAGAAGCCACCACTTTAAACGCATAGTATCTGAGAAACCGGAATAAAAGTAAAGTTTAGGAACAGATTATTGCGTATTATACCTCAAATTTCTACAAACGTCATTTAGGATAAGTTATTCACATGTTTATTGTTGTTTTATATATATAATTAGTAGTATATAGTAGGGCCAGTGGATATGTGGATAGCCTTCGGTATAGGCAAAAGATTCCACTATATCTAGGGCTATCTGGGGTAGACTCATCGCCTATATTGATTTTACGTTAGCAAAAAACTGTGGATGCTGCATGAGGATAATTTGGGGATAAAATGCATAGGTAAGTTCACTGTATTTTGTCAAATAGAGCCAATTATAGTCGAGTCTATATCTTGGGGAGGTAGATAAAAATGTGGCTATATATTGTGGTTGTATTTTTTGGGAAAAATCGACTAGTTTAAAATTAATCAAAAGTTATCCCCATTTAGTCCTACTTATCCACAGTTATTTGCCAGTTATCCACAAAAACTCTGAAATTTTATGTTTAGACGATGTGGCGGCTGGATTTTTTACCGTTTGGGTTGCGGGGACATTTTATTGGATGCAAGGCGTTATTTTACACTTTCGACGAATGACCAACGACGGAAAACTACAGAAATGCCTATTTTCCAGATGATGTAGAGGGGTACGGAATGAATTCCGCTTTGAGGCGCGTAACAGAATAAATTCTGTACTCCAAGCAGCGTATCCACGTTAAGTGATCGTCCAAAAATTACTTCCCGTTTTAGGAGTCAAAAAGTACACTTTTTGACTCCTTTTGCAAGAACTTATTTTTAGATGCTTACTAAGCGAGAAATACCAAAAACCGTGTATATCCGGTTTGCTTTCTTCGTCTATCGTTATTGGTCAGGTGGAGAGTTTGTCAATCAACTTTTGAACCATGCCGCTTTGCATTTGGATGGCAGGAGCGTAAAGGTCTGTGTCGAAGGAAGCATCTCTAAACCGGGGGGGAGGGCATAAAAAAACGCCCTCAGGCCCATGCGACGCCCCGAGGGCGTTTTTTTAGGATATAGTTATCCCCATTTTAAGACAACTTATCCACAGATACTTATAGGGTTATCCACAAATAATAGGTTTTTAGGAATCGGGATTAAATAACTGTCTCATTTCAGAGTGCAGTAAATGGTAATTAGTAATTAGGGATTGGCTTAATAACCAATTACCATTTACCAATTACAACGTTGAGGGACAGTTATTTAATTCTCATTACTTAGTACATAGT
>JAJRVO010000092.1 GCA_024277275.1 Chloroflexota bacterium | reverse complement strand
GCCGTGTGCGATAGCGAAACCTGTCGCTGGCAAATTGCTCGCCAGACCGGGGTCAAGATGATTCACCCGGTCGAGTTGCTGGCTCAGGCGTATGGGGTATGAGTCGGCGCGTAATTGGTAATTAGTAAATAGCGTTCCAGACCGCAGAGGTTTTGAAAACCTCTGCGGTCTTCAAAGGGCTAGAAACATCTTGTTTCTTAGCAGTTACAATTAAGCTCTTACCGAATATTTCGCGGAATAAAAAGGACTATGTTGAACATACTTATTGTAGGCGCAGGCGCAATTGGCTGTTTTGTGGGGGGACGATTGGCCGCTAACGGTCATCAGGTCACGCTGTTGGGGCGACCTGCGCTAATGGAAAAAATCGCGGCGGATGGTCTGTCGTTACGACACCCCGCTTTACCGGCGCAAACTGTCTTTCCCCAAACTGTGACCGCTTTGGACAACCTGCCCACGAAAATGAAGACCTCCGAGGTAATGAAAACCGCAGGGGTTTTAAAAACCCCTGCGGTTTGGGATATGGCCTACGATTTTATTCTAATCACCGTTAAATCTCCGGACACGCCCCAAATCATCAAGACTCTGACGGCTGCTGCGCTACCCCTGACAAACACGCATATTGTGTCGCTCCAAAACGGGGTAGGCAACGAGGAGAAACTGGCCGCCGCTTTTGGCCCTGAAAAAGTTATAGCCGGAACCATCACTATCCCCATCAACGTGCCGGAGCGGGGGGTCATTGAGGTGAGCAAAGACAAAGGCGGTTTGGGGCTGGCCCCACTGCATCCGGGCCAACCCGTCCAACATTTGGCCGACGCGCTCAATCAAGCCGGTTTAACCGCCCCCACTTATGCCAATTATCGGGCAATGAAGTGGTCAAAATTGCTTTTGAACATTGTCAATAACGCCTCGTCGGCCATTTTAAACCTGCCCCCGGCTCAAATTATCGCCCACTCCAACCTTTTTGACCTGGAAATTGAAGCTCTGCAAGAGGGGGCGGCAGTGATGAAGGCGCAGGGATTAAGCGCGGTCAAACTACCCGGTTACCCCGCCAACTGGCTGGCCCGGCTGGTGAGCGTTCGCCGGCTGCCGCTGGTCGCCAAGCGAGCGGTTTTGCGCCCCTTTATGCTTAGCGGCCGGGGCACAAAGATGCCCTCGCTGCACATAGATTTGGCCGCCGGGCGTTCAACCTTGGAGGTGGGAGTTTTGAATGGGGCCATTGAAGAAGCCGGACAAAAGTTAGGAATCGCCACGCCGGTAAATAAAACGCTAACCGGCATTTTGACCCGGCTGGCCTGCGGCGAGTTGGCGTGGGCAGACTATCAGAATCAACCGGAGAAATTACTGCAAGCGGCGGCGGCTGAGAAAAAACAGGGTTAAAATTCATCCGGCTTAAATTCTTTATTTTTGGTAACCGTGCTAAAATAGGTCCACTATGAACGATGAATCAAAAGAAACGCTTATTGTTTACGTCCGGGCCATTGTAAGCGTGCTGGACGCTTTTGAGGTACTGTATCCACGAGGTCGCCGGCTTGAAAAGCTGTTCATCAGAATACTGCGGATGACCTACCGGGGGCGGCTGAAATATTTTACCAACAATTTGCCGCCTGAGATTCTAGACCAAATTATGGGCAATAGAGAGTCGCCCGCTGAGACATCTACGGAGTAACTTGTGTCACTAATTCTATCCATTATTGCTATTTTAATTGCCTATCTTTCCGGCTCTATCCCAATGGGATACATTGTGGCCCGGCTCTACGGGGTCGATGTGACCGCCTCGGGTAGTGGCCGAATAGGCGGCACCAACGTTTTGAGAGCGGCGGGCGCTCCGGCGGCGGGCTTGACTGTGTTGGGAGACGTAATGAAGGGATTAATCCCTATTTATATTATGGTTCAGATTGGGCTTAATCCCCTGATTATAGCCCTGGCAATGCCTGCCGCTGTTCTGGGTCATAACTACTCTATATTTTTGGGGTTTAAGGGCGGCGTTTGCGCGGGAACGGCCGTTGGCACAGTTTCAGCCGTTTCATTTGCAGCCGGTTTAACGGCCGCAATATGCGGTCTCATAGCTCTGTCTATTAGCCGTTATGCCTCGGTTTTATCCACAACCATCGCCATCACCAGCATTATTATTTTTACCATTTTGGCCCTTTTTGAGTATACGCCTTACGAGTATATTGTTGGTGCAGCGCTAAATTTTATCATTATTGTCTACGCTTTGCGGCCAAACTACGCCCGGCTTAGAGCCGGAACAGAACGCCGGATTGGTCAGAAGACTGAAAATATTGTAAAGATTTCCGACTCAAACTAGAAGTTTGCCGGAGAGAACAAAAGTAGAGCATTGGCCCATTATCAAATAGATTTGCATGCGCATACCACCGCCTCCGACGGCACATATTCCCCAACCCAACTGGTTAAACAAGCCGCCGAGCGAGGTTTGCGTGTGCTGGGCATTGCCGACCACGACACCATTGACGGCCTGGCCGAGGCGCAGTTAGCCGGAGAACAGTTTGGCATAGAAATTGTAACCGGCGTTGAGTTCAGCACCCGGCACGAGTATCAGAAGTATTTTGGCGGGGTGCATCTGTTAGGCTACTTTATCAATCCAAAATCGTCGCGTCTGGTAAACGTGATGGATAAGGTTAAGCAAGGACGCCTTGACCAGAAGATTCAGCAGATTGAGAAACTTCAAAGCTTTGGGTTTGATATTCCGGTTAAAGCTGTCTTTGACCGTGTCGGCGGCGTACCGGGTCGCCCCCATATTGCCGCTGTTTTGATAGAACGCAACCCCGGTAAATTTGCCAACGTTGGGCAAGTTTTTGCCGAGTACCTGGGCGTGGGGGCCAGAGCGCACATCAGGCGTCAATTTGCTTTGACTGTGGGCGAGGCAATTAACGTGGTTAAAGATGCCGGCGGCCTGCCGGTGTTTGCCCATCCCGGCGCATACGGTGACGACATCCTTGACCCTTTAGCCGCGGTGCGCAATGCCAAAACCGAAGGGGTGGAAGGGGTAGAGGTTTTTTACCCCTATGAAACAGGCCACCGTCCCGGCGAAGGCAGCCGTTGGATAGGCCGCGTTGAAGCCCTGGCCCAAGAGTTGGGCCTGCTCCAAACCGGCGGCACCGACTTCCACGGACACGCCCATGATGTGGTTGGCCTGGGCGATATGGGGTTAACTGATAAACAATTTACTGTCCTCAAACAAGGCTGGCAAAAGCTACGGGCAAGCTAAAACGTTTATGTGTAACCAAGAAGTACCAGGGAGCAGGAAGTAGGGAGTAAGGAGTAGGGAGTAGGGAGCAAGAATTTTTCCCATACTTCCTACTTCTTACTTCCTACTCTCGTCTCCTTTTTGGTTCTGGCTCAACCACAACTGTCAAACAAACGTAGCAATCTCATCCAACGATTTTTTGGTAATGACCGGCACGCCGGTATCTTCTCCGGGATATCCAACTACCAGAATCAGAAAGGCTCGCTCATTGGGAGGGCGGTTGAGGACTTTGTTCAAAAACCCCATCGGGCTGGGGGTATGAGTTAGCGAAACAAGGCCGGCATTGTGGACAGCCGTAATCAGCATCCCCGTGGCAATGCCGACAGATTCGCTGACGTAATAGTGTTTCACTTTGCTCCCGTCGGGGGCCAAACCGTAATTTTGAGCAAAGATGGCTATGAGATAAGGGGCTTTTTCCAGAAAAGGTTTGTGTTCATCCGTACCCAGGTGAGATAAAGCATCAAGCCACTCGTCCGGGGCGCGCCCGCCATAAAAAGTCCGTTCCTCTTCCTCGGCAGTCTCCCGAATTTGTTTTTTGATTGCCGGGTCGCCCACCACCACAAAATGCCAGGGCTGTTGATTGGCCCCGCTGGGAGCCGTTCCGGCTGCCCGCAAGCAGTTCTCAATAATCTCACGCGGCACAGACCGATTAGAAAAATCACGCACGGTACGTCGTCGCCGGATATCGGTGTAAAAATCGGTGGCCCGTTTTTGCATCTCCTCAACAGGATACTCACGGTATTGGGATAAAGGTGCAAAGGTTGGTTTAGACATAACATTCTCCTCTTTTAAATATTTTTTGCAGCAACTCATTGTATCACAAAACATCTGGTTCTATAATTTGGCTGTGACCGATATCGACTAAAATATTGACCAGTAAGCGCTTTGAACCTTTGTCAGATTCCTCACAGACAAGATCGACAAAATGTGCTATACTAACCGCAAATCTTCATCGACCCCCAACATCACACAATCCTATACGTACTTGATTCCTTATAGTACTTACGCAGTTTAGAGCAGAATTAGCTGAATGAGAGAATTTTATTCTAATATTCTGTCGATTCTGCTCTAAATGAGGCTCAAAACCACATACAAAACAGCAACTGCGTAAGTACTGTCCTTAATTATACAGGGAGGCAACAAATGACAACCGCCAATAAACTGGCTTTTATTGACGACGAACTGAAGGCGCTTAAAGAAAGCGGGCTGTTTGTAAACATCCGCACCATCGAGTCGGCGCAAGGGGCCTGGCTTACAGTGGACGGAAAACGCGCCCTCAACTTTTGCTCTAACAACTATTTGGGACTGGCTAATCATCCTCGTTTACGCCAGGCCACCGTAGAAGCTATTGAGCAGTATGGGGTGGGACCCGGCGCAGTCCGAACTATTGCCGGCAACACCATTTTGCACAACCAACTTGAGCAAAAGCTGGCCGAGTTCAAAGGGGCCGAGGCCACTATTGCCTTTCAATCAGGCTTTAACGCCAATTTAGCCGTGATTCCGGCCTTGATGGGAGCGGATGACCTGATTATCAGCGACGCGCTTAATCACGCTTCCATTATCGACAGCGTGCGCCTAACCAAATCCAGCCGGGCCATTTTTCAGCACACCAACGTAGCCGATTTGAAGCGTGTGCTGGACGAAGCCAGCGACAAGGAATACAACAAAATACTGGTCGTCACCGACGGCGTATTCTCGATGGACGGCGACATTGCCCCGCTTGATGGAATTGTAGAGGTTGCCGAGGCAGCCGGGGCGCTTGTAATGGTAGACGACGCTCACGGCGAGGGCGTGCTGGGACACGGCGGGCGCGGCATTGTCGATCACTTTGGGTTGCATGGCCGGGTTGATTTGGAAATTGGCACGCTCTCCAAAGCATTTGGAGTTGTCGGGGGCTGCGTGGCCGGGTCGGCCCAATTAATTGAGTACCTGCGCCAAAAATCGCGCCCGTTCCTCTTTTCCAGCGCGGCCACTATTCCCGACACGGCGGCCTGCATTGCCGCGGTTGACCTGCTCAGCGAGTCGACAGAGTTGGTAGACCGGCTGTGGGCTAATACGCGCACCTTCAAAGCCGGCTTGTCGGCTCTGGGCTTTAATACCGGCCTCAGCCAAACCCCAATTGTACCCGTTATGCTGGGCGAAGCGCCGCTGGCCCAGCAGTTTAGCCGCCGCCTGTTTGAAGAGAGCGTCTTTGCTATGGCCATCGGCTTCCCCACCGTACCCAAAGGCAAAGCGCGTATTCGGGTTATGATTAGCGCGACTCACAGCGACGACGATTTGAAACAAGCGGCCGGTACTTTTGAGAAGATTGGCCGCGAGTTGGAGGTAATTTAACAACATCAAGGAGACACTTCAATGGCATCAAAATGGTACAAAGTAGCGACAGTAGACGAACTACCTGCGGGTCAAGTAATGACAACCATAGCCGGAGTAACAGCCGTGTGCCTGATTCACACCGCCGAACACGGCTACACCGCCCTGGATAACCGCTGCCCACATCAGGGCGGCCCCCTGGGCGAAGGGCAACTGGATGGAGAATGGCTTATCTGCCCCTGGCACGGTTACGAGTACGACCCCAAAACCGGCGATCCCCCCGAAGGTTACGGCGACTGCGTCACGCCATTTTCGGTTGAGGTGAGAGAAGACGGCATCTACATCCAAGTCGAGGAACCCGAACACCAGCCCACCATCTCCGACCAGATGGTGCAGGTGATGACCGATTGGGGCGTAGACACCGTTTTTGGCATGGTCGGACACAGCAACCTGGGCTTTGCCGACGCTATGCGCCGGGCCGAGGAAGCGGGTCGCCTGCGCTATTTTGGGGTTCGCCACGAGGGAGCCGCCTCTTTTGCAGCCACGGCCTACGGCAAGCTGACCGGCCGTCCGGCGGCTTGCTTTGGCATCGCCGGACCGGGCAGCACCAACATGTTAACCGGCCTGTGGGACGCCAAAGTAGACCGCGCTCCCGTATTGGCCCTGAGCGGGCAGGTCGACACCCAGGTTTTGGGGCCGGGCGCGTTCCAAGAGGTCGATTTGTACGCCGCTTTTGATGCT
>JAJRVO010000091.1 GCA_024277275.1 Chloroflexota bacterium | reverse complement strand
GCCAGAATGACGGCCCGCCCGGCCTGAAGTTGTTGGCCGTTCACCTCGACAGTTTTTGGCCCCGCCAACCTGGCCTGGCCCTGCATAATCTCAATACCAAATGTGGGCAGCAGCGCGGCCATACCTTCACGCAGTTCCCGGCTAATCTGGTGGGTACGAGCAACCATCTTGGCCGGGTCCAACGTCGGCGCACCTACCGAAATGCCCATCTCTTCGGCTTGACGAATGCGAGTAAAAAGTTCAATGCTGGCCAGCATACTGGTCAGTGGAATACAGTTGCGATTGACGCAGTTGCCGCCCAACTCAGCCTTCTCGATGAGTGTCACTTGAGCGCCAAGTTGAGCGGCGCGGGTGGCGGCTGCGGTTCCGCCCGGCCCGGCCCCGATAACGATTATATCCGACATAGTTTATCTCCTCTCAACCAATCAGGATGCGATATGGATTTTCTAAAATCTGCCCGACCGTTTGCAAGAACTCAGCCGCCGGCGCGCCGTCTACAAGACGGTGGTCAAAGGTCAAGCTCAGGGTCATAAGTGATCGTTTGACAATCTGGTCATCGTGGATAGCCGGCTTCTCCACAATGCGCCCTACCCCCAGAATGGCTACTTCGGGCGAGTTGACGATGGGCGTTGAGTAGTCCATCCCATACATACCGAGGTTTGTCACCGTAAAGGTACTGCCGGTTACTTCGTCTACCGATAGCGTGCCTTCTCTCGCCCCCAGCGCCAGCCGTCGGGTATCCTCGGCAATCGCCTGCGCATCTTTCCGATCAGCATCACGCACCACCGGCACAATCAGCCCCTCGTCCAGGGCAACGGCCATCCCAATGTGGATTTCCGATAACAGTTGTATTTCATCGCCGATTAGAGTAGCATTGAGACGCGGGTGCTGCTTTAAGGCTTTCGCTACAGCCTTGACGATCAAATCGGTGTAGGTCAAGTTAAACTCGGCCTTGAGTTGGGTGCGCAGTTTGACCAGTTCGGTTACATCGACTTCAGTTCCGACCGTGACCTGGGCCATCTGGTGCAAGCTGTCCATCATATGCTCGGCAATGGCCTGGCGCATGCCGATAAAGGGAATCGCGCTCACCGGCGCAACCGTTACCGGACCGGCGGCCAGGAAAGCCTCCACATCTTGCTCGGTGATACGCCCGCCAATCCCGCTGCCTGAAACTTGAGCCAGGTCTACCCCGTGATCGCGGGCCAGCCATTTTGCGCTCGACGTGGCCAGGGGTTCAGCCGCCTTTCTGGCTGCTTGCTCTTCGAGAAAGCGTTCTATATCTGCCTCAACCACGCGGCCTTCGGGGCCAGTTCCCTGAACCTCGGCCAGATCGATCCCTTTCTCTTTAGCCAGGCGACGCGCTGCCGGCGAGGCCAGAACAAATTTTTTCTCCTTTTTCGCTTGACCGGCCGCTGGCGCAGGCGCGGCTACTTCGGGCGCGGCCTCTGCCAACGACGGGGCAACCTCTACCGGGATCTCCTCACCCGGCTCGGTGATGTAGGCAAATGGCACGCCGATAGGCTTGACTTCCTTTATCCGGGCAGCGTGACGAAAAATACCACTGGCGGGCGCTTCTACTTCGTAGGTAATTTTTTTACTCATAATCACCGCTACGCGCTCGCCTTGCTCCACCTGCGCCCCGTCTTTTTTAAGCCATTTGACAACGACTCCTTCTTTCATAGCCATACCCAACTTGGGCATCACAATTTTAACTGCCACCTGGTTCTCCTTCTTTCATTTTTGATTTTTTTATATGATGAACTTCACCTTCACTATTACCCCGGCAACATTGAAGGAAAAGAGAAGGCCGCCAAAGTTTGGGGTGGCGCATAGGCACATTCACTTAACCCTGGACAGTCACCTCATACCCTTCACGAACAGGTGTTGCGGTAAAGATGTCCTTGAACTTGCCTACCTGCTCTTGATAGTAGCCGCTCTGTTCATTGGCACTGGCATCCTCTTCACTATTCCAAAAGGTAATGGAAACGCCTTCGCCTGTTTTCCGATCGACGAGGAGATAGGCTCCCTGATAGCCCTGCTGTGATTTGGCCGCGGGAACAACACTCTCCTCATAAAGCTTCGAGGCTTCATCTACTTTGTCAACCTGCATTTGAACTATAGTTAGACGTGCAAACATCGTATATCTCTCCTTTTACCTGTTGTCCTTGCTTGAAATATACCAGTTTTGGCCGCTTTGGCCATACAGCGCTGGATGTTAACTACCCGGGGACCATCATTTGTTAGCCGGACGCTGGCTGTCTGACCCTGGTAAATTTCAATGGATCGCTCACCGTCCAGAGCAATGGTCCGCACGTCCGGATTCAAAGTGATCTCATCACCGATATTCAGCAACCGATGCTCGCGGATGTCAACCCGGGTTACCAAGCCGGGCGCAATGGGGGCCAGCACACTTATCCCCCCCTGCCCGATGGCTATATATAGTCCCTGCTTGTCGTGGGTGTCCACCGGTTGGAGGCAGACGCCAATGGAGGACATACCAATGCTGCCTGGCTTGGCCTGGGTCAACACAACCTCCTGGATATGCGACGGATCCCAGATAGCTCGCGTGCCAATCCACAAGTCGGAGCAAGCCACTGCGTCTACCAGGGCCATATCGACCCAGACCTGATTAACATAAATGTCTAACCGCTTGGCCTGGTAAGTGACCTGATTCACATCCACGGCCTCTTGAGCGACCAGACCGGCAGCCAGGCCGGCCACCGTCCCTTCGATCATCCTAGAAAAAACGTTGTTCGTTCCGGTCGAGATCGACACCAGGGGCACTGTTCCACACCCTCTGGCCACCACCCGATTGGTGCCATCGCCTCCCAGGACGATGATGCTGCCCGCCCCCATCTCCCGGAAGCGCCGGCCCGCCTCGGTTGAGTCATTTTCATCGCCCAGGACAGGCATCTCCAAGATAGAAGCATCGAGCGATAACTTCAATCCATCAAGGGCCTGCTCTCCCAGCCCATAATAGTCGGGCATGAGGCTAACCTGCTCAACGCCCAAAGCATCCAGGGCTAACAGGATACGCTGCAAAATGTTACTTTTTTCGTTGTTGTCAAAGACCGACCCGTGGGCCACCAGTCTTCTAATGTCTTTGCCCGAGGCCGGGTTTGCGATGATGCCAACCATGTTGATTTTGGATTTTGGATTTTGGATTTTGGATTGCACCAGCGCACACTCCTCAAATTCGACCCAAATCTGATAGATTTCTAGCTACCATTAACCGCCGTTTTGACGGCCTCCACAATTGTGTCAACACTGGGAATGTAGAAATCTTCCAGCGGCGGGCTAAAGGGCACGGGTGTATGGGGCGCGGTCAGGGCTTGAGGTTGGGCGTCCATATAGTCAAAAGCCTGGGTGCTGACCAGGCTAACCAGGTCGGCAGCCATACTGCACCGCGGATTATCCTCGTCGACGACAATCAAGCGATGCGTTTTCTTGACCGAATCGAGGATAGTTCCCTCATCCAGGGGGGAGAGGGTGCGCGGATCGATGACTTCTACCTCGATTCCATCCCCGGCCAGTTGTTCAGCCGCTTCCAGGGCAAAGCTAACCATCCGTCCAATGGCCACAACGGTCACATCGCTGCCTTCTCGCTTGACGTCGGCCACGCCCAGGGGTAGTACATATTCTTCTTCAGGGACGGGGCCTTCACCAAATAACAGCACCTTATGCTCAAAGAAAATGACCGGATCGTTATCCCGAATGGCCCCGGCTAACAATCCCTTGGCGTCGGCCGGGCAGGAGGGCACCACCGTTTTCAAGCCGGGCATGTGGGTAAAAACTGGATAGTGGCAACCGGAATGTTGGCCGGCCGCCCTCAAACCGGCCCCAATCATGGTGCGGACAACCATAGGCACCTGGGCCTTGCCGCCAAACATATAGCGTAATTTGCCGCCCTGGTTAAAAATCTGATCCATGCAGACGCCAAAGAAATCGACAAACATCAACTCGGCCACCGGCCGTAAGCCCGTGGCGGCTGCGGCGACCGTGGTCCCAATAAAAGCAGACTCGCTGATGGGGGTATCCAGCACCCGATTGCGGCCAAATTCCTGAACCAAGCCCTTGGTGACGCCAAGTACACCACCCCAGGCTTCTTCGCCCTGGCCTTCAATGTGGTCGAGCGTAGCGCCACCGGCTACGTCTTCGCCCATTAAAATTACCGTCTCATCACGGCGCATCTCTTGCCGCAGCGCCTCGTTGATCGCTTCCATAAAAGTTATCGTTCTGTCAGTCATTATTTTCCTCCTCCTCTAGGCGTAAGCAACATAAACGTCGGTCAAGCACTCTTCAAGGGCGGGATAGGCCGACTCTTCGGCAAACTTGACCGCGTCTTCGATGGTTTGTTTGGCTTGAGCGTCAATTTTATCCAATTCTGCTTCTGATACCAGGTTGCGATCCAGCACTCCCTGGCGAAATTTTCCAATCGGGTCACGTTTCTTGAAGTCTGCCACCATCTCCTCGGTATAGTAGGCCTTGGCGTCGCCTTCAAAGTGGCCGTAGTAGCGGAAACCTTTACACTCAACCAGTGAAGGCCCTTCGCCCTGCCGAGCCCGGGCAATCGCCTCGCCGGCGGCTTCGTGGACAGCAAAAAAATCGGTGCCATCAACGGTGAAGCCCGGCATGTTGTAGGCCGTGGCCCGGTCAGAAATATCTTTGGCTGAGCAGTGGTAGCCGACCGGCGTGCTTTCGGCGAAACCGTTGTTTTCACACACAAAGACCACCGGCAGTTTCCAGATTTTAGCCAGATTCATCGCTTCGTGCATCGTGCCCTGCTCGGATGCGCCGTCGCCAAAGAAGCAGATAGTGACCTGGTCGGTGCCTTTGACCTTGGCCGTCAAACCCGAACCGCAAGCCAACGGCCCGCCGCCGCCCACAATGCCATTGGCCCCCATCATGCCTTTGTCCACATCGGCAATGTGCATCGAGCCACCTTTGCCCTTGCACGAGCCGGTCTCCTTGCCGTACAACTCGGCCATCATCGGGTTGATTTCTACCCCCTTGGCAATACAGTGACCGTGCCCCCGGTGAGTAGAAGTAATAAAATCATCGTCGGTCAAATGTGAGCAAACGCCAACCGCAATCGCTTCTTCGCCGGCATACAGATGAACAAAGCCGGGTAGTTTGCCCTCGGCAAATAACCCTGACACCCGGTCTTCAAAGGTACGGATCAACTGCATACACTCATATATCTCAAGTAATTCGTCTTTGCTGAGTTCAGCCATAATTTTTTCCCTCCTCATTTCTCTTATTACTAAGATTGTTTTGATTATTTTGTTGTAAAAATTTAGGAAATAAAATTTGTTTGGGGATAGCGCCTCCTTGTGCAGTTAACTTAACAGTTATATTAGAGCCATTGCACCACAAAATAGCCCTTTGCCCTACTACATCTGATAGTTTGGCAAATTGCTTGACCACTGCATACTGTGTCAAATTTTATTGTGCAACAATTCTATTAGGGCTAAGGATTGAATTTTAAGCCAATGCCTGAACACTTACCCATTTGATTGGCTACACGTAGTCTCATAAATGGGTAGATTATTTGATTTTCAATCCTAGTAACCACTACCGGCTTAAAGCTGGCAGCCTGGGAGCATAAGTGAGGTTTGTTTAAGGTGTGGCTTGGGAGCGCAAGTGAGACTTGTTCAAAGTCTATTGCAATTGAGAGAGAGATGATAAAGTAGTGGAGGTGAGGTAACCTTTTGACGATTACATATATCCTACTTGACCGACCATGTAGTATAATTCAATGTAAACAATTTTACAAAAATTTCGGTTAGCGCTCGGTGTCAATGCGGCACCTGGCCTTTTAGGGCCATCACTGCCGTCACCCAGTCATCTACCTCTACACCGGGCGACTGAACTGTAAGCGTGCGATAAAATTCGGCCACGCGCGCTCGAAGGGGCTTGCTCTCCAACGTCACTCCCCGTAGGGCCTGTTCCAGGTCTCCAACGGCAAAAGCGGGCAGCATTGTAAAATCACCGGAGAGTGTCAAATCATCAATCCGCTCTTCACGCAGGCGAGCGGTAGCGCGAATGAGTCCCCCCGGGGCTTTATAGGTTGATTCGACCAGGTAGACATCGGCGTGTATTTTCACGGCCTCGGTTTGGTGCAGGCCACCCTTTTGATACAACCACTCATCGGAAATAAAGCGATCTTCTATCTCCTCGGTGGCATCCAATTCGGATGGTGTCGGCTCATCGATTTTAAGGGCTACATTTAGCGTTTTAGCACATTGCCGCAGATACTCACGTTTGACCAACTCATAATCCGGCGTGCTACCCAGTTCGCGGGTCATCGTTGTCATATACTCATTGAGCGACTGGTAGATTTTGTCACGCATCTTTTCAGACGGCACTTTCAATACCTTGGACATCAACTTGAAATTAAAGTCAAACATCAAGCTGCCAACCACAACATCGGCCTGACCTATCTGAGCCGCGCCCGTGCCGCCAATTTTTTTACCTTTCACATGGATATCGTTGACCGGGCGAAACGAAGCCTTGATACCGAGGGCCTGATAGGTATTGACCAGCGGCTCAATGTATAGGGCAAAACGTTTTTCCAGATTGAGTGGCAGGTGGTTTCGCTTAAATACCCATTGGGTAAACACCTGGCCTGTGTCCAGATATACCGCCCCGCCGCCAACCTCGCGCCGGTAAATTGACAGGTTATGCGCGCGACAATACGCCACATCGACTTCTTTTTCCAGTTCCTGATGGTAACCAATGCAAACGTAGGGGTCGGTTGGGCCGACCAGGATAATTGTGTTGGGGGTTTCAGGTGTCATAGCGTAGGCCACACCATGATAAATGGCCTGAGAGTGCAACGGTGAGACCAACCCCAAGTCAAGTACGCGAATTGTATTCATAGCATAAAAACGGGGATATACATAGCGCGGCAAGCCGCAAATTAACAATGAGCAATTAACAATGAACAAATGATTCTCGCGGATAACGCAAATGTTGCGAGGTAATACTATAATGAAGGAGGGAAATGATAAAGCAGAGGAGATAGGACCATCACTGCCGTCACCCAGTAACATAAATGATTTTTCTCTCTACTTGCCATCACTCCAGCAATTCCCGGTTTGACAATTAGGGTGTAAAAATTGTTGCAATTATGGGCATTTCAGAGCAGAATTTTCAGAATGATAGATTTTTGATTCGTTAATTCTGCCAATTCTGCTCTTACGTTGACAAAAATCGGCCCGACT
>JAJRVO010000090.1 GCA_024277275.1 Chloroflexota bacterium | reverse complement strand
TGAGCGGGCCTATAGTTGTCCTCAAAAGCCGAGAATTGCTGGAGTCGGTGCTGGAACAAGAGGCTTTTGATTTGACGCACTTCTTTCCCCACACCAGGGATTATCTCGCGCCCACTCCGCCTCACGGAGCGCTTTCTGCCTGATAGCCTCTGCAGATAAGCGCCATCAAAGTAACGCGCCCTGCTACGGGTTTATGCGTGACTCAAAACAATTTCCCAGACTCAAATAACTACATAATCTTATACGACGTTCCCCTTTCATTTCTTCACTGATAAAATGCTCACAGCCTTTGTTTAACAATTTTCCAAGTAAATTCGTTGTTACACCTTGTTTTATTCAGTATATTTGGTATAATACTAAATATTCATTGACAATAGAGGCAGTTTATGATAAAATATTCACAGAATAATACGCTTGACGATTTAGACAAAGCTATTCTGCAAGTGTTGCAAACAGAGGGCCGCATCAGCAATGTAGACCTCGCCAGTCGAGTTAACCTTTCTCCCCCCGCCGTCCACGGACGCATCAAGCGATTAGAGCAGCGCGGATATATTCGCCAGTACGTGGCCTTGTTAAATGGAGAAGCGCTGGGTTACGATATCGTCTGTTTTATTAACGTTAGTTTGCAACTGCACCAGTTTGAGCATATGGAAAATTTTCGGGAAATGATTCAAAAAATGCCCGAAGTATTGGAGTGTCACTACCTGACCGGCGAGTACGATTACTTGCTAAAGGTTGTTGTACGCAACCGTAAAGAGCTAGAGCGTTTTGTGGTTACCCAGTTAACCCCCATTCCCGGAGTAGCACGCATCTACACCAGCCTGGTTTTCGACGAAATAAAATCCACAACCGCTTTACCCCTGACCAGTATATAATTAACATTGGGTTCATGTTTATAACTTTATACGGGGAGATATACGATGAAAATGCTACTCAATGGGGAGTGGGCTGATCGTCCCCAGCGCATGGAAGTGCGTAACCCACAAGATAATAGTTTGATCGACACGGTCCCTCAGGCAAGTGTCGAAGATATGCAGGCTGCCATTAACGCCGCCGCAGCCTGTTTTGAACGTAACCGCCACATACCCGTCCACCAGCGGATGTCCATTTTGCGACGAGCCGCTGAAATCCTTGAATAAGAACATGAAACCTACGCCCGCACCATTGCCGGCGAAGGCATAAAAACCATCCGCGAAGCCCGCAAGGAAGTTACCCGCTGCATCGATACCTTGCGCCTTAGCGCCGAAGAGTCTCGCCGGATTACGGGTGAAACCATCCCCTTTGACCAGATGCCCGGCAGCGATGGGCGACTGGGCTACTACAGCCGGGAACCCATCGGCATCATTGGGGCTATTACCCCCTTCAACGATCCCCTAAATCTTGTGGCCCACAAAGTTGGACCGGCCCTTGCCGCCGGTAACGCCATCATCGTCAAGCCTGACTCCAAAACCCCGCTCAGCGCCTTGATGCTAGGCCGGGCGATTGACAAAGCCGGAGCGCCGGCCGGGTTGTTACAAGTCATCACCGGCCCGGGCCGTAAAATTGGCGACGTGTTGGTCACGGACCCTCGCGTGCGGATGATTTCATTCACCGGCGGGAACGAGGTCGGCGAGGCCATTGCTAAAAAAGCAGGGCTAAAGAAAGTGGAGATGGAACTGGGCAGTAACTCTCCCGTCATTGTGATGGATGACGCCGATTTGAATCTGGCGGTGGAGGCTAATGTTAGCGGCGCTTTTTGGGCCGCCGGGCAAAACTGCCTGCACGTGCAGCGATTGCTGGTTCACGAAAATATTTACGATGAATTTGTTGCTCGCTTTGTAACCAGAACCGAAGCCTATCGCGTGGGCGACAAAATGGATGAAACCACCGATATGGGGCCGCTCATCGATGAAGCCTCCGCCATCCGCGTCGAGCAAATGGTAGAAGAAGCCCTGGCTGCCGGGGCTGCGCTGCTCACCGGCGGCGAGCGTTCCGGCTCCTTTTACGCCCCCACCGTTCTGGCAAACCTGCCCGACAACTGCGCTTTGGCCCAGGAAGAGGTCTACGGGCCGGTCACTATTCTCTACAAATTCAGCGCGCTGGACAAAGCCATTGAACGCGCCAACGACGTAAATTATGGGTTGCAGGCCGGCATCTTTACGCAAAACATCAAGACAGCGTTTCAGGCCATTTCAGATTTGCATTGCGGCGGGGTAATGGTTAACGACAGCACCGATTACCGCATCGACGCGATGCCGTTTGGCGGGGTTAAAGGCTCCGGTCTGGGCCGGGAAGGCGTTCGCTTTGCCGTGCAAGAGATGACCGAGCCAAAAGTGGTTTGTTTAAATCTATAAGGTGACTCGGTAATTGTTTGAGGCGTTTTAGGCAACTGGACGAAAGACGATGGACGGACGACAAAAACCTGAACTAGCGTTTCATTCATCCACCGTCGTTCGTCATTCGTCCTTTTTCACGACTATATTGAATTACCGAATCCTCTATCTATAGGATAATTTGATTAGGAGGCAATTATGAGTGATACAATCTATTCTCCCGGCGTTCAGGCATATATTAAAAAAGGTGAGACAATGGCTACCGATTTGGCCGCTCACCGAACAAAAATGCGCCAAAAAAAGTTTGATACCATTGCCGTTCACGGCCTTTACGGGATGGAAGCCGCCCTGTCCAACCAGGGTAGCATCATCGAACCCGCTTACTTTAGCTCGGCTCAACACTTTGAAAACAGCGACCATATGGAAGCGTCTCTGGCCTATTTGATGCCCTCTTGGACCTACTCCCGTATTGCCAACCCCACGTTGGGCTACCTGGAAGAAACATTGGCCCTGCTGGACGGATACGGCTTTGATGGCGAGGTGAGCGCCTGCGCCACCTCATCCGGTATGGCCGCTATTTTTATGGCGACCAACCCCTTCCTGGCGATTGATGAAGATACCCCCGGCCAACCCATCAACATTGTTGCCGGCGCCAAATGTTACGGGGGAACCTTTATGCTCTTTGGCCAGCGTTACGCCGTTGAGCGAGGGATTGAGGTGCGCTGGGTCCGCAATACGTTGGACCTGGATGAATGGGCCGGCAAAATTGACGCCAACACCCGCTTTGTCTTTGGCGAAATGCCCAGCAATCCCAGTCTGGCCATTTTCGACATTGAAGCTCTGGCCGAACTGGCTCACGGTCACGGCATCCCGTTGATTGTTGACTCGACGGTGGCTACCCCGGCTTTGATGCGCCCGCTCCGTCACGGCGCTGATATTGTGGTCCACTCTACCACCAAGGCGATGACCACCAGCGGTTTTGGCATTGGCGGCGCAGTGATTGCCCGTCATAACATCCCCAGCCGGGTTGGTCCCGATGAGATGCCGGCTAACTTTGCGCTCTATGTCAAACTGTTCCCCTTCCGCGACCACGGCCCCAGCATCAGCCCCTTTAACGCCCTAATGACGCTGAACGATTTACGCACCCTGCGCAGCAAGGTCAGCATTATGAGCAGCAACGCCCTGCAAGTGGCCCAATTTTTGCAACAGAACCCGCAGGTAGAAGAGGTCGATTACCCCGGTTTGCATGACATGCCCGGATACGATATCGCCAGCCGGTACAT
The DNA here is from genome assembly GCA_024277275.1 of Chloroflexota bacterium. Taxonomy (GTDB): domain Bacteria; phylum Chloroflexota; class Anaerolineae; order 4572-78; family J111; genus JAJRVO01. Next base: position 2,018 of record JAJRVO010000090.1, on the reverse strand, counting down.
GTGGCTGGTGGACAGCGAGGATGACTACGGCGCGCCGGTCAACAGCTTTGGACATTTGTTGAGCTTCACCGTTAAAGGGGGAGCAGCGGCCACCCGAACAATGTTCGACCAACTGCAAATGGTTTGGCGGGCCACCGATTTGGGCCGCATTAAAACCGTGGCTACCATTCCGGCCATTTCGACTCACCAGCAGCAGGGTGAGGAGGGACGCGCTCTGGCCGATGTTCCGCCCAATCTGGTTCGACTCAGCGTGGGCGCAGAGCACCCGGCAGACATTATGAAAGATTTAGAGCAAGCCCTGGCCGCCGTCAACCAGTCGAAGCTGATGCAAGCGTATGGGTGATTTTGGATTTTAGATTTCCGATTAGAGTTACGAAATTTTGGCATAGTTCAAAATAGGTTGACACTTCTACGCCCGTAATTCGTAATGCGTAATGACGGCTATAGCGCCAAATTTTTACTTTTTACGCATTACGAATTACACATTACGAATTGCACATTTGGTTAGCCAGGCGTCAATCTAATATCCCAGATTTCTGAATTACGCCCAAAATCCAAAATCGCAAATCGGTTTCATCCGGCATATCGCACCGCCATCGACCGGCGTTGCACAATAATGCCCTCAACAGAATAGAGAAGTACGGCTGTCCAAACCAGACTGAAGCCAATCATTCTGGCCTGGGTAAAGGGTTCGCCATAGATTAAAACCCCTATTAAGAATTGCATCGATGGGGTCATGTAAAACAACAGTCCCACCATCGACAGCGGGATTTTTTGGGCTGCCTTAGTAAACAAGAGCAAGGGAACAGCCGTCACCGCGCCGCTGCCGGCCAATAGCAAAATGGTCGATAAACCGGCTTGCCCAAATGCGCCCACGCCCAACGATTCCCGATAGAGCAAATAGGCCAGGGCGGGCAAAAAAACAACGGCCATTTCCAGCGATAAACCGTTGAGGGCATCCAGGGTAGTTGTTTTCTTTAGCAATCCATAAAAGCCAAAGGTTAAGGCCAAACTTAAGGCAACCCACGGTAACGTGCCGTAACTGATGGTCAGATACACCACCCCGGCCACGGCAATAGCTATGGCCAGGCCCTGCCCCAACCTAAGCCTTTATCTGAAAAAGATAAGCCCCAACATTACGCTAACCAAGGGATTGATAAAGTACCCCAAACTGGTTTCGACAATGAAACCCGCATTGACCGCCCAAATATAAATTGACCAATTCACACCAATCAAAAGGCCGGTGGCTAAAAAAGTTAGCCGTACCCTATTGTTTTTTAGAGCCGGTTTTAACCACTGCCACTCGCCTCTAAAGGCCAATACCCCTACTACAAACAGCAGCGACCAGACCATCCGGTGCGCGGCCAACTCCAATGACGGAATGCTTTGCAGCGCCTTCCAATAGACCGGCAAGAACCCCCAAATGGCATTTGCGCCCACCGCGTACATAATTCCTTTTTTCATAACTGTGACGACACATTCTCCTATGAAACCAATGAACAATTAACAATGAGCAATGAACAAAAATCACCCCTGCACCGCTGCACCCTTGCACCCCTGCTGTTGGGTTTCATCAGGTGCGTGTGAAGCCCCGCTTCATAGGCGGCTCCTATGACGCCCACCTCGTTCCCAAACTGGAGTTTGGGAACGAGGCGGGCGTCATCCGGGGCATATGAAACCCCGTTTCATAAGTGACTTCTGTACAGGATTTTTACCAAAGCTGTATTGTACACCATAGTCAGTTTTGGTCAATTGGGATTAAAAGTCAGTGAACCGTGGGTTGCCATTTTTGCCGCCAGTTGACCTTTTCGCCACTCTATTTATAATGGGGTGGTCACGAGCGTTGCAGACCAATGGTTTGCCGCTGTTAGCTAGTCAGAAGGTGTTTCTTAAATCGTGTAAACCAGACCGCAGAGGTTTCTGAAGCCGATTTTAACTGTAAGTCAGGTTCATAACCGGGGCAAATCCGCTTAAAAATGTCTCGCAGAAAACCTCTGCGGTCTTTAAGAAACACGCTC
>JAJRVO010000833.1 GCA_024277275.1 Chloroflexota bacterium | reverse complement strand
TATTTATCACCCCTCATGGGCTGGATTTTGAACCGGTCGTAACTATGTTCGGCGCGGAGTACCGGCGAGCAACAACCCGCAAGGCATTCCGGCTGGCCCTGCAAGAGGCCATCGGCGCGGAAACATCGCAGGTCATCGAGGCGCCTACCGATTCCGTTCTGCATGAGCAGATGCGCCGCAAGATTATAAATAATATCGTTGAAAAACTAACGGATGAAAAGTAGGAGTCAAAAAATGCATTTTTTGACTCCTGTCCAGATTATTAGAGGAGACAATTTACCGCAATGACAAACTGGAAAGAAGTAAAACAATACGAAGATATTACCTACCACAAAGCCGACGGTATGGCCCGTATCGCTTTTAATCGCCCGGAGGTGCGCAACGCCTTCCGGCCCCAAACCGTCGATGAACTTATCGACGCCTTTAACCACGTTTGGGGCGACCCGGAGGTTGGCGTTATCCTCTTTACGGGCAACGGGCCGGCCAAAGACGGCAAATACGCCTTTTGTTCCGGTGGCGATCAGCGGGTGCGGGGCGACGCCGGTTACGTGGATGACTCTGGCGTTGCCCGGCTGAATGTGCTGCAACTGCAACGCATCATCCGCTCGATGCCCAAGGCGGTGATTGCGCTGGTGGCCGGTTACGCTATTGGAGGCGGGCATGTGCTGCACGTTATTTGCGACTTGACCATTGCCGCCGCTAACGCCATTTTTGGGCAAACCGGACCCAAGGTCGGTAGCTTTGATGGCGGGTTGGGTTCAGCCTTCCTGGCCCGGATGGTCGGACAGAAGAAGGCCAGAGAAATCTGGTATCTGTGTCGCCAGTACAACGCCGAAGAAGCGGAAAAGATGGGCATGGTCAACAAAGTTGTGCCCGTAGAGGATTTGGAGGCCGAAGGCGTGCAGTGGGCGCAGGAGATTCTGCAAAATAGCCCCATCGCCATCCGCTGCCTGAAGGCCGCTATGAACGCCGATTGCGACGGCCAAATTGGTTTGCAAGAGTTGGCCGGACACGCCACGATGCTTTTTTACATGTCCGAGGAAGGGCAAGAGGGCCGGAACGCCTTTTTGGAGAAACGCCCGCCGGAGTTCGACAAGTACCCGTGGCGACCGTGAGCCGATTTTAGATTTTAGATTTTGGATTTACGATTTCTACTCGTTTTACTCGTTACCAAACTCTGTTTGGTAACGCAATAGCCCCGGAAATTTTGTTTCCGCAAACTCCGTTTCGATTAAGATGCAAACAGAGATTGTCGCGCAAATTGGTTCCCAAACTCCAGTTTGGGAACCAGTCAAACTGAGATTGCGGGTTGCAGACCCGCTTGGAGTATAAATATTGTGACAAATATGCTCGACTGGTTAGCGCATCGGGCAAGCGTTTCTCCTCAGAAGGTAGCTCTGATCTACGGGGAGCAGCGCTGGACCTATGACGAACTGAATAACCTTGTCGCCGGGATGGCCGGTCAACTGGCCGCCGCCGGGGTTGAGGCCGGGCAGCACGTGGCGGCGCTAATGCCGAATCGGGTTGAGTATGTTTGCCTGATCCATGCGCCGGCTCGTTTGGGGGCTGTGCTGGTTCCGCTTAATATCCGTCTGACCGGCGATGAGTTGCGCCGGCAAGTTGATCAGGCTGACTGCTCGTTTGTCATCTGCGTGGCGCAGACCGAAGCGCAAGCAGTGGCATTGGCTTGCGCCGGACGACGTATCTTGTCTGTAGACCCTCCACAAGAACCCGGCATTGAGGCGCTCAGTGATTGTGCCATAGAATCTCAATTCGAGATAAGCGAACATGTCATTCCTTCGGCATCTCGACTACGCTCGATATGCCCTTCGCTCAGGACAGGTCTGAACAGAGCAAAGCGGAGTGAAGAATCCCTCGAATTGTCAATGGCAAGCCAATTTCTGAGGGATTTGCGCATCTCTTTGATGCGACCGCTCCCGTTGGTCGCTCAGAATGACATAAGAGATAACCTCGGATTGTCCCGAACTCAGGTCGTAGATGTTAAACAATGGCAAAGTCGCCCCGTGGATTTAGAGGCGGTGCAAGGCATTGTTTACACCTCCGGGACAACAGGACATCCCAAGGGGGCTATGTTGACCTTTGGCAACCACCTGTGGAGCGCCACGGCCTCGGCTTTTCGGCTGGGCACGGATCCGGCAGACCGGTGGCTGGTTTGTATGCCGCTGTATCACGTTGGCGGAATCGCCATTGTTTTTCGCTGTTGCCTGTACGGAACAACGATGGTTTTGCAAAACGGTTTTGATCCGCCTGCCATCAGCCGGGCGCTTGATACGCAGCAAATTACGCTGGTCTCGTTAGTGCCAACGATGCTTCACCGGCTGCTAGAGTCGCACAAAGAGAGTTTTACCTCTTCAACGCTGCGCTGCATTTTGCTTGGCGGGGCGGCGGCGACGCCGTCGCTTTTGGAGCGGTGTCGCGCTTTAAATCTGCCGGTAGCCACGACCTACGGCCTGACAGAAGCCGCCTCCCAGGTAGCGACGGCTTCACCTGTCGAAGCGAATCGCAAACCGGGCAGCGTGGGTAAGCCGCTAATGTTTTCGGCGGTGGAGATTGTCGGCAAAGATGGGCAGGAGCTTGCTCCGGGAGAAATCGGCGAGATTGTTGTCCGGGGGCCGACCGTGATGCAAGGTTACTACAACCACCCTGAAGCCACCCAAAAATCCCTGCGCGACGGCCAACTACACACTGGCGATATGGGCTACCTGGATGAAGAAGGCGACCTGTGGATTGTCCAGCGGCGGGCCGACCTGATTGTGAGCGGGGGAGAAAATGTCTATCCCACCGAAGTCGAGCAAGTTTTGAGCCGGCATCCCGCCGTTGTGGAGGCGTGCGCGGTCGGGGTTGAGGATGCGGAATGGGGTCAACGGGTAGCGGTAGCGGTTGTTATCAACGGAGGGGAAGCGGGTATGACTGAGCAAAGGCTGGTTGCCTTTTGTCGAGAACGATTGGCCGGGTATAAGCAGCCCCGGTTGGTGCGTTTTGTCGACGCATTGCCACGCACGGCGTCGGGTAAAGTGCGGCGGGATAAGGTTAGAGAGTTGGTGAGTTAGGTGAGTTAGGTGAGTTTAGTGAGTTGGGTGAGTTGGGTGAGTTTAGTGAGTTGGGTGAGTTTAGTGAGTTGGGTGAGTAAAAAGGTCAAAGTCTTTAAACTCATAAAACTCATAAAACTCATAAACTCATAAAACCCATAAACTTATAGGTGAGTTGGCGAAAGGGAAATGGAGATGATAGTTGTTGAGTTACAGCCAAAAATTGAAGAGACGCAAACCAGGCCGGTCGCTATTGGGTCTGATTTGAACGTGGGTGGTAGTGATATTGTGTTGATGGCTGGGCCTTGCAGCGTTGAGAGTTACCAACAGACCCGGGCAGCGGCTGAGGCGATTTATAGCATCGGAGGCCGGGTGTTGCGCGGGGGAGCGTTTAAACCGCGAACCTCGCCGGACAGCTTTCAGGGGTTGGGCTTGAAAGGGCTTGAAATTTTGCGGGCCGTGGCCGATGAGTTTGGCTTGCTGGTTATCACCGAGGCATTGGGCGTTGAGCACGTACCCCTGGCAGCAAAGTATGCCGACATCATCCAGATTGGCAGCCGCAATATGCAGCACTTTCCGCTTTTGTGGGCCGTGGGTGAAACAGATAAGCCTGTTTTACTCAAACGGGGCTTCATGTCCACCATAAAGGAGTGGTTATCAGCCGCCGAACATATTGCCCACCGTGGTAATGAGCAAATCATTGTATGCGAGCGGGGCATTCGCAGTTTCGATACGGCTACCCGCAACACCCTCGATACCAATGCCATTGCCCTGGTCAAACAATCCAGCCCCTACCCCGTCATCGGCGACCCCAGTCACGCTACGGGCCGGGCAGACCTGGTTTTACCCGCTGCCCGGGCCGCTGTCGCCGCCGGAGCCGATGGCCTGCTGGTCGAAATTCATCCTCGTCCCACTGAAGCTCTTTCTGATGCCGATCAAGCTTTGTCGTTGGCTATGCTTCCTCGCCTGGCCGAAGAGTCGGGCCGGATAGCCGCCGCTATGGGGCGTAGATTGGTTTAATTACCGTTTCACTGGCAGGGCTGTTCAGTTCTCACCAATCGCCGATGATTTTACCGCCAAGGACGCCAAGATCGCCAAGATTTTTATAAATTCTTTGCGTCCTTGGCGCTCTTGGCGGTTTAAAAATTATGCCACGCCTTAGAACTGAACAGCC
>JAJRVO010000832.1 GCA_024277275.1 Chloroflexota bacterium | reverse complement strand
GGCTCTTTGGGGTTTTCCGTGCAAGCTCGGTTTGGATTGCCAAATCCAAGCATATTTAGTGGCACAACCTGCTCGCTGCCACAACATACGGGGATTTGGCAATCCCCTCAGAGCAGTTGCACGGAAAGTCCTGAAGAACCATCTTATACTACCCCGAAAGGATTCGATAATTCAACGTGGCCGTAAAAAAGGACGGATGACAAACGACGGTGGACGAATGAAATGCTAACACAAGGGTTTTGCCGTTCGTCCATCGTCGTTCGCCCGGTTGACCAAAACGATTCAAATAATTATCGAATCATCTCACCCCAACTTACTCTGCCAAATAACTTTACCAATAAAAAATGGCCCTAAACTTTCCAGATATTGAGACGTTTGCTTGGTCTTTCTCATGGCCTGTATCACCGCCGAACAGGGATAAAGTTCGTGGCCCAATACCCCAATTACAAAATCGTTGTCGTTTTTATCCAGTCCGTGACAGGCCAAACGGATATCCGTAGCATAACCCGCTCGGCCAAATGCAAACCCAATGCCGCCATGTTCCCGCAACACAATCTGCTGCTCTTTCTCCGGCAGCGTTTCAAAAGTTTTGACGCGGCGCAATGGATACCAGACAGCCCAAGCCCATTCCGGATCAAGAACTTTTCTCCGTGGGCGGTGTATGAGCGTTTCTTCCAGGTCTGTTTCGTAACCCAGCGCGTAGGTTCGACCAAACATAGTGTACTCAGGCTTGGGCGTTAACCCGGCGAAAGGCGCGGCGTTGAACAGTTGCCGGATACGGGTAACAAAGTGATCGGGGTTTTCGCTTAACGTGAGCAAACCCACCCCTTGCGGGTCGTTTATGTCTGCATACAACGCAGCCTCAATATTAGCCTCTTCTAAAGCCTCTGCCAGCATACCACTATCTACTTGCCGGCAATCGCCAAAAGCTAAAAACTGCATAAACAAGCGCCTATCCAGCGATATCGGTTGGCCGTCTTTATCTTTGCCTTTCTCACTGAGATCGAGTTTATCGGTTTCTTGGGTCATAATACGCCTTTCTCATAAAGCTATTTCTAAACGTCCATTCAATTTTTCCGGCTACAACAACAAAAACTACCCGTTGGTCAGGACTGTTCAATTCTAAAGCGTGGCATAATTTTTAAACCGCCAAGAGCGCCAAGGACGCAAAGAATTTATAAAAATCTTGGCGATCTTGGCGTCCTTGGCGGTAAAATCACCAGCGATTGGTGAGAACTGAACAGCCCTGACCCGTTGGTGGCGTTTTAATAAAGTGAGTATATCATAAGCGGTTGCTGTTAACAATCGCCAATTGGGTAATTTATTGCCCAATACCCGGCAAAAAAGTATACTTTGAGAAGATTAGAGATTGGGAGATTGGTAATTAGTAAAATGAAACTAATTGTTCTTGACTGCGACGGCGTTCTTTCAAAAGGAGAAGCCTTTCCCTTTAACCCGAACCTGCTGGCTCGCCTGGGCAGGTTGAATCGCCGGGCGCGACAGGGTGAAGCGATTCCGTCCGTCACCCTCAACACGGGGCGGCCATCGCCTTACGTGGAAGCGGTGATGCAAGCCATTGACGGTTGGCAACCGGCCCTGTACGAGGGTGGGGCGGGACTCTACTTTCCCGACGCCTATCAATTTGAGACAACGCCTTTAATGACCACACAGCGTACAGCGGCCTTACAAGAACTTATCACGCAGGTCGATCAGGCAGTTGTTGAAAGCGGGCAGGCTTACTGGCAACCCGGCAAAAGCATCTGTCACACCCTTTTTGCCCGCCCACCGCTAACAATTGCCGATTTCACAGCCGAAGTTAAGGCTATAGCCACCGAGGTCTCAGATCAATTTATGGTGACTCCCGCCAAATTAGCGTTGAACATCCATCCCGGAGGAATTGATAAAGGAACCGGCTTACAGTGGTTAAGCCAGGTCACAGGTATTGATCCGGCTGAAATGGGCGGGGTGGGCGACACGACGGGCGACGTTGATTTTTTGCGCCTGATTGGTCAACCCGCCGCCCCGGCCAATGCCACCGACGACGTTAAGGCGGTGGCTCATTACGTTTCCTCTCAGGTTGACGCTGCCGGGTTACAGGATATTTTGGATCACTGGGCGATGCCCTAATTTAATTGCCCACCGCAAGGCTACCAAAAACATCGCTGCAATTACCCCGGCGCTCAAAAGATATACCCACTTGAGACCAACCAGAGGGATCAAGCCATAGGCCAATGGCGGGCCAACAGCGCTGGCCAGGTCGCCCATAGTAAATAAAACGCCCAGCCGCCGGCCCTGTTGTTGCTCGCCGGACAAATCGCCAACCAAAGCTGTCGACAACCCTTGATTGCTGCCGCCGGTGATAGCAATAAGTGGAATGCCGGCAAAAAAGGCCAGCGGAGAACCAAACGCCAACAAACCAAACCCGGCCACACCGGGAACCAACCCGCCGGTAGCCACTTTCCAGCGATTGTTCACCCGGTCTGATAAGCTGCCCATCACCGGCGCGGCAAACATCGAAATAATGGCATTAGCCCCCATCGCTAACCCGGTCAGCGAGGCCACACCTATGACAACCCCGGCCATTTGAATTGAATCGCCAACACGATCCAACAAAAATAACCCCAATGTTGGCAACAAAATACCGGCCACCACCAACCGATTAACACCCATCAAACTAATTGCCGAGAGCAACTCGCCTTGCCGGGTTGGCTGTGAGCCAGAGGGCAATGGGGGGGTATGTGTCGACCCGGCAGAATCTTGTGTGATTCTCAGGTTACGGGTTTCGGGCAGGTAAAATAAAGCAAAAATAGCGCCAAATAAGGTTAAAGAAGCCCCAACACCCATAGCCAAATGGTATCCTAACCAATCGGTCAGCAACCCGCCCAAAATTGAGCCGGTTGAAGACCCCAAAAAGAACGCAGTTTGGTAAATTCCAACCCACCGGCCTCGATTATGGGCCTGGCTAATATCAAGGATAATGGTATTACCGCCGACCCAGATACCGGCCCAGGCCAGCCCCCACAACAAGCGCCCTAGCAGCAGGGGCCAAAAACCGGACGTGAGGGCGTAAATTGCCGTAGAAAAAGCCCCAATAAAAAGGGCCAGCACAAACAAGTAACGGCGGGGCGAACGGTCATAAATCAAGCCTACCGGCCCATTAAGCGCCAGCCGGATAAAACGGTTAACCGACAGTATAATACCGACGCCGGCTACAGCAATACCTGCATCCATTGTATGGGTAGGCAAAACGGCATAGAGCGAGGCATCTCCGGCCAAAGATAGGCCGGTTCCCAACCCCACCGGCAACAAAACACGCCAGGGTGAAACTATTTCCTTTGTCATATCGCCATTGTAGGCTAAAACTCTGCAAAAGCAATAGAGATACTACGGCTCTGTTTCAAATTGGCTCGATTCTACATAATTTGATATCTCAACCAAATTGCCGTCCGGGTCGCGGATATAGAGCGACTCGATTGGACCGATAGCGCCGGTTCGTAGCAGCGGTCCCTGCAAAATATCAACAGCGCAGTTTTTGAGATGCTCAATGACGCGCGCCAGCGGGATGTCGGTGATAAAGCATAGATCCCCCAGGGCTGTTCAGTTCTCACCAATCGCTGGTGATTTTACCGCCAAGAACGCCAAGATCGCCAAGAAAAAAAGAGAACTATCCTCTGATAAAATACTAACCTCCAAATCAGCATACGCGGTGTGCCTGTTCCTCATTTTGCGTCAGGCCCAAATAACTGTCAATGGAGATGCTAGAGCAAGGCTTCGCTTGCTATTTACGCGCCTTGAGTTAAAATATACTGCCAACGGCCATAAAGTAACATTTTTATGGGACACAGATGAACACAGATTTCACAGATTTTTGTTTAGTTTTTTACCATAATCTGTGTTTATCTGCGAAAATCTGTGTCCTATTCTCTGGCTTTCAGAATGT